>DAOPJC010000069.1:0-6008 GCA_035399485.1 Bacilli bacterium | reverse complement strand
TTAATATGCATTAATGTTTCATCTGATATAGTTGTCATATCTAAAGTATGTTCTTTAGGTATTACTAACATATGTCCTTGACTTGATTGATCAATATCTAGAAATACTTTAACTATTTCATCTTCATATATAGTATATGAACTTATTTCATTATCAATAATTTTACAAAAAATACAATCTTTCATTCTATCACCAAAATAATTATATCATATTTTTATATTCTATGTTATAATATAAACTATTAAAATTTTATATAAAAAGAACTAATAAATTAGTTCCGTGAATACTGCGAGTATTCATATATATATTGTTTAATTAAATATTATTTATACAAAAAAGGATGGAATTATGGAAAAAATTGAATTTATTGACAATTATTTAAATGTATTTTTAAGAGAAACTTTAAAAATCAAAAAAGGTGATGTGATATTTTTATCTGCATCTTTAGAAGATGAAATATATATTGAAAGATTAAAAGAATTAGTTCATGCTGCAAAAGCAAATATATGTGTTAATTATTATGAAAAAGAATGTTCTAAAGAAGTATATTATAATATAATTAAAAGCAATGCTAAATTAGTATTTGTTTTAAATGATCATATACATAATACAATTGCAGAATTCTTATGTGAATGTAATATTAATAATGAAGGAGATATTAATTCTTATATGTTAGCTCCTTTAAATCATGTATTAAATAGAAATAATTTAGAATATTTAGACAGCCGTAAATATAATAATAATCAACATGCTTTTAAAGAAAAACAAAGAGATATAGCCGAACGTATTAAAATATTAAAATCAGCACGTTTATATATAAGAAATTTAAATGATATAGAATTATCTTGTGATTTTAATAACTATATTAATAGTAATTTTAATATTAAAAAATATCCTAATTATGTATTAGAGTTAGTACCATTACAAGAAAGCGTTAATGGATATGTTAATGCTTCATCTAATGCATATTATAAAGGATTAGTATTAGAAGATTTAAAATTATATATTGAAAATTCAGTTGTTAGAGATTTTGATTGTAAAGATAAAGAAACTAGTGAATTATTTAAAAATGAAGGATTTGTTTTAGATAAAATAGGTCTAACTAGTAAAAATAATCCAAGTATTAATTTTTCTAGTTCAAGAATTAATTTAGATAATGATCCATATTTATTACTAAAATCTAGTGATGATAGTGATTTATATGTACCAATTAATTCTAAGAGTTTAGTAGTTGCTGGAGACTTATATACTCAAAAAGAAAATATATATGAGAATAACGATTTTACTGATAAAGTATATAAAAAATAATGGAAGATTTACATAATACTTATTTAAATTATTGTGATTCTAGGAAAATATTAGATATAGAATTTTTAAATAAATATGCTAATGAATTATTAGAATTATATAATGCTAGAAAGTATTTAAAAAATATAATAATTTTTAAAAATCGTCATTCTTCATATTTCGCAGATTATTTATATAAAGAAAAAATAATTGATATATATATTAATAATATAAAAAGTGATTTAATACTTGGAAGTGGTATTAAATTTAATAAAAATAATAAAGTTTTATTAGAAAAATTTAATAGAAATATATTATTTTCTTTATCACATGAATGTTTTCATGCCGTTCAAAAAGCAATATGTAATAGTGATATAAAAAATATTAAAAAAGAAATATTAATTGATTCTTTTAAATTTCAAGAACAAGATAAAATTTTATATACTGATAATTATAGATATGTACCAATTGAAAATAATGCAGAAATAAATAGTTTATTATATACAACTGATTTTATTAATAATGGATTATATGATAATGAAAAAATTATTAATAATCAAAATATTACAGAGTATATATTAGATAGTTATATAACTGATTCTGGTTATACTTCACCAACTGAAATATTCTATGCTAAATTATATAATAAAGACAAATTAGATAGGATAATGAAACTATCTAAAGAATTATCTAATTTTGAAAAAATTATATATAGTTTAAGAATTGAAGATGATGTTATAAGTACTTTAGAAGAAGTTAATATAGGTAAAATTAAAGTGTTAGATATGAAAGATTATTTAGAAAAAATTTAAAAGTAGTTATCTACTTTTTTTTATGATATAATTAATAAGAGGGTAATATATGAAGATATTAGGAAAAATTTATAAAATTATATTTAGTCGTATATTTTTTGTAATAATAACTATGTTAATACAAATTTTATTATTACTTACTTTTTTTGGACTCTTTTATGAGTATTTAAAATATTTTTATTTAATTACTATAATATTAGCAATCATTATGATTACATATATTTTAAATAAAGAAGATACCCCAGAATATAAAATAGCTTGGATTATTCCAATCGCAATATTTCCACCTTTTGGAGTATTATTATATATTTTATTTAATATTCAATATAAATCAAAAAGCATTGGCAAAAAAATAAGTAAAAATAATGATTTAATTAAAAAAATAAATATTCAAGATGAAAAATTATTAGAGAATATTAAAAAAGATAATTTACAAGTATATAATTTAGTTAATTATTTAAATAATTGTAGTCCTTATACTATATGTGATAATACTAATACAACCTTCTTTAAATCAGGAGAAGATAAATTTAAACAACTTATTAAAGATTTAAAAGAAGCTAAGAATTTTATTTTCTTAGAATATTTTATAATTTCACAAGGTGAATTATGGACTGAAATATTAGATATATTAAAAGAAAAAGCTAAAGAAAAAGTTGATATAAGAATTTTATATGATGGAATGTGTGAGATGCAAGTTTTACCACAAAACTATGCTGATATATTAAAAAAATATAATATAAAAGTTAAAGTAGTTAATCCTGTTGTTCCTACATTATCGACATATCAAAATAATCGTGATCATAGAAAAATAGTCGTTATTGATGGAAAAATTGCTTATACAGGTGGTATTAATATAGGTGATGAATATATTAATAAAAAAATAAGATTTGGTTACTGGAAAGATACCGCAATTAGATTAGAAGGATTAGCAGTAAATAATTTTACAATGATGTTTTTATCAATGTGGAATATATATGATAATAAAAAGAATAATTATAAAGACTATTTAATTGATTATAAAGTAAAAAGTAATGGATATGTATTACCTTATGCAGATTCTCCATTAGATAAGAATTTAATCGCAAAAACAGTATATATGGATATTATTAATACATCTACTAATTATGTTCATATAGAAACGCCTTATCTAATACTCGATAATGAAATTAAATCTGCTTTAAAATATGCAGCTAAACGTGGTGTTGATGTAAAAATAATTATGCCACATATACCTGATAAAAAATATGCTTTCTATTTATCACAAACTTATTATAAAGAATTATTAAATGCTGGTATTAAAATATATGAATATACAAATGGATTTGTTCATTCTAAAGTATTTGTTAGTGATTTAAATAAAGCAGTAGTGGGTACTGTTAATCTAGATTATAGAAGTTTATATTTACATTTTGAGTGTGCTACATATTTATATAAAACTGATTCTATAAAAGATATAGATAAAGATTTTAATGAATTAGTTTCTAATTCAGAAGAAATAACTATAGAAAAAAATAAAAAAAGACCAATAATTAAGAAAATATATGGACAAATACTTAGACTATTTGCTCCATTAATGTAAGGAGAATATTTATGAAATTTTTAAAGAAAATAAAAAAATCACTTTTATTAACTGATATGATATATATCATGATTGGTTTATTAATGGCATTAATACCTGGTTTTATTAGTAATTGTATTTGCTATATAATAGGTATATTAATATTACTTTTTGGAGCATCTAAAATAATTAGATATATTGATACTAAAGATAATGGTAATATGGCTACATTTATGCTTATAGTAGGTATTATTTCAGCAATATTAGGATTAGTTATAATATTAAATCCAGAATCATTTGCTTCATTAATTTATATATTAATAGGTATTTATATTTGTATATTAGGTTTATCTAAATTAAAACAAGCATTAGATTTTAAAGCAAATAATAATAAAAGTTGGTATTCTATTTTAATATCAGCTATCTTATTACTTGTATTAGCAATTATTATAGTATTTAATCCATTTGAATCATTAACATTAGTAATAAGAATAATAGGTATATTATTTGTTTTAAATAGTGTTTATGACTTATATAATATATATAATTATACAAATGGTTTCAAAGACTTTAAAAAAGATATGAATGACCTTTTAAACTAAGGTGAAATTGACATAAATAACATTTTGTGTTATTATAACCGCATTGTTTAAGCAATGGGGGTTGTAAACAAGATTAAATCCATTGTATTACAATGGGTTTTTTTATTTGAGAAGGGGATTTTATGAAATACAAATTAGTAATAAAAGAAAATGATGAATTAAATGAAAATGAATTAGTTATGGATAGTGAAGAAACAAATAAATTATACTTATATATTAATAAGAAGAATAGTATACTTAATAATTTAATGAATACTGAAGTAATTACAAAGAATTTAAAACAAACATTATTTAAATTTAATAATGAATATAATTTTTCTGATGAAGAAATTAAAAAAATTATTAGAGAATGTAATATATTAAATGAAATTGAAGAAATTGAATTAGATTTTGATCATAAAGATAGTATATCAATTTTAAGAAAAAATGATTGGTTATATGATAAAAAAATTGTTGTTAATCACGTATATAAAATTACTGATACAGACAAATTGTCAGAATATAGTTCTAATATAAAAGAATTATATTTAAAATTAGAAGGAAATGAAGAACCAATTAGTTATGCGGATTTTGAAATAACACAAAAACCAATTAGTACTATAGGTAATAAAATAATTGATATGAAATTATCACCTTTAGAAGCAGTTATGTATATATATGATATTGTAAGAAAAAGAGAATATAAAATAGGTGATGAAAATAATTATGCAGATTCTAGAGATTTAACAAAAGTAATAAAAGGCGAAAATATAGTATGTTTAGGATATTGTAATGTTATTAAATCTATATTAGATTATATTGGATATAAATCTAATATACTTATTATGGAATCTAATACACAAGAAAATATTGGACATGCTAGAAACGCTATATATATAAATGATCCAAAATATAATGTAAGAGGAGCATATATATTTGATGCTACTTTTGACTCTAAAAAAGGAAATAATAATTATTTATATAATTATAAACATTTTGCTCAAACTTTTAGAGAAATGTCAGATAAAGATAAAGGTGAATTTAAATATTTTGAAAACTGCAGTTCATATAAAGAAGCATGTAATATTAGTAGTGGTTTTAATTTTGAAATAGTAGAAAAATTAAATAAATATATTGATTTATATAATTTTATGGCCGAAATTATTTGTAAAAATAATGTTATTGATATTGATGAATTAAATAAAAAATCATTAAATGGTGCAGAACAAATGAAACTTGCTAATAGAGTTGGTAATTACCTTTATTTATTTAATAAACATATATATGGTGAAACTTTAATACAAGCCTTATATAATGTGAGAAAAAAAGAACAACAAGATGATGAAAAATTATATAGTTTTTCTATTGAAGATATACTAAAAACTGCCAAGGTTTCTAATTGGACTTTAAGTCAAAAATACTATACTAAAGAGAAACAACTTCGTAGAGCAATTGGTATTGATGCTGAGATTAGTGAAGAAAATAATATTAAAGGTTATGTATTAAAAAAATATTATAAGGAGTAAAGTATGAAATTTGTATTAAGTTTAAAAGATTATAGTGATGAACAGTTTTCTTTTACTTATTTAGATGATAATTTATATGAATTAGATATGAATATTAATAATTATTCTACAGATATAATGACTTATTTAAATGATAAGGAAGCATATATAGATAATAAAAGATTAAATCTTCATTCTTTATTATTATTAGGTAAGAAAGAAGAATTTGATATATACCAAAAATTTTATGAAGAATTAGAAA
>DAOPJC010000068.1:0-6038 GCA_035399485.1 Bacilli bacterium | reverse complement strand
ACTAACTAAAGTAACAATCCGCATCAAATTTTATTGGTAGAACCGCACTAGTTCTTACAAAAGTGGAAGATATTGGTACTACAAGTGGAGTGCTATATACATTACCACCATATTGAAGTACGCCACACCCAGCAACAAATACTTTATTTGCACTTTTTGTCATAGCGGAAAAATAATATTTATGTGAGCTATTCATAGTTGCTTTTGGTATTGAAATTACACTTTGACCGACACTAGTATTCCATTCTCCATTAACTGCTGCAAATTTTAATGCACCACTTTCTACGGCTACATCATTAACATCTGTTTTTAATCCCCAATAAGACATTCCAGATGAAAAGTCACCATTTGTTATTGTATTCTTTATTGTATAGGCTTTATATGTTATTACTATTTGTTTTGATACTTGTTTTGTTACACCACTTCTTGAAGTAGCTGTACATACTACATCATTTGTACCAGTTGGTAATCCACTAACATTAGTATAAGTTGTACTACCTACTTTACACACTGTAGATACTCCATTTGAAGAACTTGGTAATGCATAACTATCACCTTTAGTAATTGAAGTAGATGGGATAGAATCTAAATTGATTGTTTGTTCTTTTGTATCAATGTAAGTATTTACTTGCTTTGTACATGTTGTTTGATTTCCTGCATTATCTTTTATTACTTTACTAAATGTTGCAGTTGTACTATCTTCAGTATACGTTTGTGAATATGATGCATGTTCACATCCACTTCCACCTTCATCTGTACATGCCAATGTTACTGTTAATGGATCGTGTCCCCATGATGTTGCTTCGCCACTATATGTGCCACATGCTGGATCTACTTTATCTATTCCAGAAACAGTTTGTGAGGAACCATTTACATAATTCTTTCCATCACTAACTCTAGCGATTACTGATCCATTTTCTGTAAATACTATTGGTTCAGCATAACTAAGCCATGTATCACCATCATCTAAACTATACTCATTTGTATATCCTTCTGGATATGTTATTGTCACAGTTTTACTTATATTTGTATATCCATCTGGTGTAATACTATATGTTGGTACATCTATTGATTTTGTTGATATTTTTTTGATATTGTTGTACTCTTAATTTCATTTCCGTTTGTTGCATATACGCTTATTGTATATTCTGTTCCTTCATTTAAATCTTTAAAAGTATACTCATTTTGATTTTTGATATTTACACTATCTTGTGCCTTTGGACTTATACTTAATGTATAACTACTTATTCCTGATTCTATATCTTTTGCTAAATCACTTGCTAATGTTACTTTTATTGATTTAGAAGTTGATGTTAGTACAAGTTTTGCTTCTTCTATACTTGGCCCTGTACTATCTAATTTATTACAATCTTTCGAAATTGCTAAATTATCTATTTCACCATATGCACAGTATATTCCATCTGATACATATTCCGCTATTATTTTTTCTTCTTCTATTTTATATTTTCCACTTATTAATTTACCTTTTATTCTACCTTGTTGTATTAAATCATATATTGATACTTCACTAGTTGTTGTTCCTTTTATATCATCATATAAGACTTTATAATCTGCTGCTTTTGAAGCATTTATTACGCTATCTTTAAATGATGATTTTTTTGATGTTTCAATTATTTTATTAACAACTGGTACCGCAATTAAAGCAATTACTCCTAATATTAAAATAACTGCTAAAAGTTCTATTAATGTAAAACCTTTTTCTTTCATACTATCGTCTACTCTCTTATTTTAATAATAGCAAATTTTATACTTTTTTTCAATAAAAAAGAGAGTATTATCTCTCTATTTCTACCATCTCATATGCTTCAATTACATCGCCAACTTTAATATCAATAAAGTTTTCTACTGTAATACCACATTCAAGACCTTTTTTAACTTCTTTAACAGTATCTTTACCTCTTTGTAATGAATTAACATTACCATCAAAAATAACTACACCATCTCTTATTATTCTTGCTTTTCCATCTCTTTTTAAGATACCATCTGTTATATAAGAACCTGCAATTACTCCAACTTTAGAAAATTTAAATAATTGTCTTACTTCTGCACTACCTAATACTTTTTCCTCATATACAGGATCAAGCATACCCTTCATAGCAGCTTCTATTTCTTCTACAACTTTATATATAATATCATAAAGTCTAATTTCAACACCTTGTTCTTTAGCATATTCTTTAATTGTATTATTTGGTCTAACATTAAATCCAATTAAAATTGCTTTTGAAGCATTTGCTAAAACAACATCACTTTCAGTAATAGCTCCTACACTACTTCTAATTACATTTACTTTTACATCTTCAATTTGAACTTTTTCTAATGAATTCTTAACTGCTTCTGCACTACCATTTACATCAGCTTTAATAATTACATTAATTTCTTTTGTTCCTTCTTGAATTTGAGCAAATAAATCATCTAAACTCATAGCTTGTTTTGGAGTTACACTATCTCTTCTAGCATTTTCTTTTCTTTGCTCAGCAATCTTTCTTGCTTCTTTTTCTGATTCAAATGCCATAAATCTATCACCTGATGAAGGTGTTTCATTTAAACCAGTTATTTCTACTGGCATAGAAGGTTTAGCTTCTGTTATTTCTTCACCTTTATCATTTCTTAAAGTTCTAACTTTACCAAAAGCATGCCCTACAACTACAGGATCTCCTAAACGAAGAGTACCATTTTGTACTAAAACACTCACAATTGGTCCTACTGATTTATCAAGTCTTGATTCTATTACTGTACCTACAGCATATCTATTTGGATTAGCTGTATAATTTTGCATTTCTGCAACTAATAATATGTTATCTAATAATTCTTTAATACCTGTACCTGCTTTTGCTGAAATATTAGTAACAATAGTATCTCCACCCCAAGTTTCTGGAGTTAATCCATGTTCTACTAATTGAGTTAATACTCTATCTACATTAGCTTCTGGTTTATCTATTTTATTGATTGCGACTAAAATTGGTACATTAGCTGCTTTTGCATGATCAATTGCTTCAACTGTTTGAGGCATGATTCCGTCATCAGCTGCTACTATAATGATTACTATATCAGTAATATTAGCACCTCTTGCACGCATTTCAGTAAATGCTGCATGTCCTGGAGTATCAATAAATGTTATTAAATTATTATCACAATTTACTTGGTAAGCATTAATTGCTTGAGTAATTCCACCTGCTTCTTTAGCAGCAACATTAGTATTTTTAATTGTATCTAGTAAAGTAGTTTTACCATGATCAACATGTCCCATTATTGTTACTACTGGTGGTCTTTTAATTAAATCTTTTTCATCATCAACTATTTCAAAGTTTTCAAAATTAGTTACATCTTGAGTATCTTCATTTTTTAATTCTTTACCATAATCTAATACTAATATTTCAGCATTTTCATAAGAAATAGAATTATTTAATGTAGCCATAACTCCTAATGAAAATAATTTTTTAACTAATTCGCCACCACTTACATTTAATGCAGTAGCAAGTTCATTAACTGTCATATTTTCTTTATAAACAACTATATTACTTGAATTAGTACTTTCTGTATTAGACATTAGTTTTTCTTTATTCTTATACATTTCTTTTTTCTTATTTGCTAATTCTTTTTTAGCTGTTTTACTCTTACTTGCAATAATATCATTTTTCTTTTTTAATTTTTGTTTTGTAACTAATGTTTCATCAGTTACTTTTAAATTATCAACGATTATATTTACATCTTCATCTATAGTTTCATCTTCAACTATATCTTCTTCATTATCAATATCATTTGATAATGAATTATCTAATTCTACTATAGCATCTTCATCTAATAAATCATCTTCTAAAACAACATCAATATTTAATTTTTTACATAATTTAAATATTTCCTCTACTGTTTTATTTACGTCTAAAGCATATTCTTTTACACTCATCATAAACGCAACACCTCTTTTCTTTTATTTTATTAAAGCTAATAGTTCATCATATAAACTATTAGGTACTTCTACCTCTAAGTGTTTATCTAAAGCTTTACTTTTTCTAGCTTTTTCAATAACGTCTTTATCAAGTTTTAAGTAAGCTCCACGACCATTAATCTTACCTACTTCATCAATAACAACATCCATTTCTGGTGTTCTTACTATTCTAATCAATTCTTGTTTAGGTAATTTTTCTTTTGTAATAACGCAAGTTCTACATGGAATTTTTTTCATATAAAAACCTCCTTAGTATAATTATTATTCTACTATATTAATACCTAATTCTTTAGCTTGTTCATATGTTTTAACATCTATTCTATATTTAGTTAAACGAGAAGCTAATTTTACATTAAGACCTTTCTTTCCTATTGCTAAAGAAAGATTATCATTATCTACTACTACTAATGCATCTCTATTCTTTTCATCAGTAATAAATACATTTACATTTTTAGCTGGAGATAATGCATTTTCTATAAATTTCTTTGGTTCTTTGTCATAAGGTATAATATCTATTTTTTCTCCATCAAGTTCTCTTAATATATTGGCAATACGACTTCCTCTTTCACCAATACAAGCTCCTACTGGATCAACATTACTATCTTCTGAATATACGGCAACTTTAGTTCTATTTCCCGCTTCACGAGCAACACTATAAACTAAGATTATTCCTTCATTAATTTCTGGAATTTCAAGTTCAAATAATCTTTTAACAAAACCATAATTAACTCTCGAAAGTAAAATAAGTGGTCCTTTAGTATTATTTTCTACTTTTGTAATATAAACTTTTATATTAGAACCCATTACAATAGTTTCACCTGGTATAATTTCAGTTTTTGGAAGTATTCCTTGAGCTTTACCAAAATCAATGTAATAGTTTTTATAATCTTCCATAGATACATTACCTACTACTAATTCATCTTGTTTATCACTAAACTCATTAACTATAATATTTCTTTCAGCTTCTCTAATTTTTTGAACTACAACTTGTTTTGCAGTTGAAGCAGCAACACGTCCAAAGTCTTTAGCAACTACTTCAGTTTCAATTGTTTCACCAATTTGAATACCTGGAACTAATTTAACTGCATCTTCATAAATTATTTGATAATCTTCATCTTCAAAATCATCATCTGATACAACTGTAACAAATGAATAAATTTTAATATCACCTTTTTTACGATCAATATCTACTCTTACATTTTCAAGTCCACTATGTTTCTTATAAGCACTTGCCATAGCAAGTTCCATTGCACTATATATAGTATCTTCATCAATACCTTTTTCTTTATTTAAAAGTGCAACAGCATTTAAAAATTCTTTATTATTCATTATTCTCTTCCTTTCTCTTTTGAACAAACATCTAATACATAACTATCTTTTATAGGATCATTAACATCTAATAGTTTACTAACGATATGAAATACTTTTACAGTATCTTCTACATCAACAATACCATCTTTATCAATTACAATTCTTAAAAAATAAGTTCTTCCTTCTTTTTCATAAATTACTTCATCTAATTTATAATTTTCTTCTAGAATACTTTTTTCAATAATATTTCGAACTTGTTCTTCTATATTCATACATACCTCCATATTACATTAAAGAGTGGGGCTTTACCCCACTCTCTCTTGCAGATACAAATATTATAACATATATTTACTTTTTTTAAACAAAAAATAATCTTTTTTTATTTATTTTTGATATAATTAAAGTGGTGATAAAATGAAATTAGAAAAAAATGACTATCAAATATTAAAAGGAGCATTTAGCTTCTTATTATTCTTTATGGTTCTAGAGTTTAAATATATTCCTTTTGAATTGATTGGTATTGACGCAAATAATTTACCAACTATATTTAAATGTATATATACAATTCTAACTGAATGTATTGTAATTGTAATAATACTTATAATGTATAAGGACTATATTAGTAAATGTATTAAAGATTTTAAAAAGAATAAAAATAATTACTTTAAAAAATATATAAAATACTGGTTTATTATTCTAATAGCTACTGCTATATGTAATTTAATTATAAATTTATTAAACAATGGCAATATTGCAGGAA
>DAOPJC010000067.1:0-6102 GCA_035399485.1 Bacilli bacterium | reverse complement strand
ATGAGTTCACCTATGCAAATGCCTGTTACTACAACTAGTATGAGTAGTGATACAAGTTCATTAAATAGTCAAATATCATCATTAGAAAAAAGAGTTGCCAGATTAGAAAGTATTGTTGGAAATAATGCAACATATAGTGAATCAAATTTCTATATGGTTTAATGAATAAATTTTAAATTTTCTTTCATAATATAATGAAAGGAGATTTATGAATATAGATATAAGAAAAAATATAATTAATAATTTTAGTACTGCTAGTATGGATGAATTTATTGATTCAATAGAAACATCAATAAATGATAATGAAGAAATTACTTTACCAGGATTAGGTGTATTCTTCGAAATAATTTGGAAAAATAGTAATAAAGAAGAAAAAGAAAAACTTGTTAATATATTAATGAGCAAAATAAAAAGCACTTAAGTGCTTTTTTATTTGTTAGCAATCGACATATTTGAAATCATAATTGTCGTATTCATTAATGTAAGTAATTCTTACACATTGATCCATTTCTTTTTCCTTATCAGTGGGATCAACTACATTAGACGAATCTATATAATTAGCATTCATTAATTCTTCCACTGTAATATAATATGGTTTATCATCAGTAAGCATATTATAATTATTTGATGCCCACTTCTTTGCTGATTCTACTATTTGTTTGATTTGTACTACTTTTGCTTTTTCTTTAGATTTTGAAATAATTGAATTAACTGATGGAACTGCTACTAAACATACTACGCCTAATACTACAATTACTGCCAATATCTCTACTAACGTGAACCCCTTTTCCTTCATATCATCACCTACTTTAATTATACCTAAATTAAAATAGTTTTTTTGTAAAAACTGAAAAAAGTGAAAAAAAATATGTAAATTTTACATATTTTTAGTCAATATATTTCTTAATAGTCTTAAATTCACTACTATCTTCTAAATCAGTTTTAGATAATTGTTCAATTAATTTTTTTTGCTCTTTAGACAATTTAGATGGAATAACTACATTTAGTATTACATACATATCGCCTTTTAAAATACTATTAACTGCTTGAACACCTTTTCCTTTTAAGCGATGTTTATCACCTGTTTGAGATCCCGCTGGTATTGTAAGTTTAACAGTTCCATAAATTGTTGGAACTTCTTTTTTACAACCTAATATTGCATCAGTAATAGTTATTGGCAATTCTAAATATATATTATTGCCTTCTCTTTCATATATTGGATGAGATTTAACATTGAATTCAATATAAATGTCCCCATTAGGTCCACCATTATATCCTGATTCTCCTACACCTTCAATACATAATTGATTTCCAGTATTAACACCAGCTGGTACTTTTACATTCTTAGTAACAGTTTTTTTAGTCTTTCCTGTACCACGACATTTAGAACATGTATCTTCAAATGTTTCACCTTTGCCTTTACAATTAGGACAAGTTACTTTTGTTACAAATGTTCCAAACATTGTTCTTTGTTCTTGTGGAACTTGGCCACTTCCATGACAGGTTGAACATTTTTTTACACCATGTCCACCTTTTCCACCACAAGATTCACAGGCTTCATAACTATCAAATGTAATTGGTTTTGAACATCCAAATACTGCTTCTTCAAAAGTTAAATTAACTCTTAATATGGAATCTCTACCTTTTCTTGGACGATTAGAATTTCTTCCACCACCAAATCCAAAGCCTCCACCAAATAAATCATCAAATATATCAGAAAAATCAAAACCACCAAAATCAAATCCAGCACCACCATATCCACCGGCACCACCATTATTTTGGAAAGCTGCATGACCAAATTGATCATATTGTTTTCTTTTTTGCTCATCTGATAATATTGCATATGCTTCTTGAGCTTCTTTAAATTTTTCAGGAGCATCTTTATCTTTATTTATATCAGGATGATATTTTTTTGCTAGTTTACGAAAAGCACTTTTTATTTCATCTTGACTTGCAGTTTTAGAAACTCCTAAAACCTCATAATAGTCTCTTTTATCCATACTACACCACTTTCTATTAGAATAATGTTTTCAAAATTTCTAATTTTTCGTTAAACATATCTAATGCTTTTTCTATTGGTTCAGGAGTAGTCATATCAACTCCTGCTTTCTTAAGTAATTCTAATGGATGGTCGCTAGAACCACTACTCAATAATTCTAAATATTTTTCTTTTGCACCTTCAACATTATTTAATATATCACTTGCTATACTAACTGCAGCTGATATACCTGTTGCATATTTATAAACATAGAATGGTGAATAAAAATGAGGGATTCTTTTCCATTCATGTCTTATTTCTTCATCACTTATCATGTTTGGTCCAAAATATAATTTATTTAATTCATAATATGTATTGCTTATTTCCTCGTCTGTAAGAGCAATACCATCGTTATATTTATCATGAATAATCATTTCAAATTCAGCAAACATAGTTTGTCTATATAGAGTTCCTTTTATTTTATCTAAGAAATCATTTATATATAGTTGTTTTTCTTTATTAGTTTTAGCATTTTTTATTAAATAATCATTTAATAAAATTTCATTTGTTGTTGACGCTATTTCAGCCAAGAAAATTGGATAACCAGAATATATATATGGTTGTTTTTTATTTGTATAATATGTATGCATTGAGTGCCCTAATTCATGAGCCATTGTACTTACTGAATCAACTGTATCATTATAATTTAATAATACATATGGGTAAGAAGTATAAGTTCCCCAACTGTATGCTCCAGATTTTTTACCAATATTAGGATATATATCTATCCAATTTTCATTGAAAGCTTTTTCTAAATCAGATAAATACCTTTCACCTAAAGGTTTTAATGCATCAAATACTATTCTTTTACCATCTTCAAATGGTATATTTTTTGGAACATCACTACATAAATCAACATAAACATCATACATATGCAATTCATCAACATTTAATACTTTTTTTCTTAAGTCTACATAATCATACATCTTATCTAAATTTTTATGAACAGTTTCTATCAAATTTGTATAAACTTTTTTATCTATATTATCTGAAAATAAACTATCTTCTAAAGGACTATTATATTTTCTTATTTCACTATTAAAAAAATCTTCTTTAATTTGTCCTTTGTAAGTTGCAGCAACTGTATTTTTCAAGCCTTCCCAGTACTTATACATACTTAAAAAAGCACTTTTTCTAACATTTCTGTCCTTACTATTCATATATTTTATAAAATTACTATTATTTAATTCAACTTTTTTTCCATTTTCATCAATAATAGAATCAAGCTTTATATCAGAATTATCTAAATTATAAAATGCATCATCACCTGTACCCATAGCATTATTCGCTTTAGATATTATTTCTTCTTCTATTTTTGATAATGTATGTTTCTTATATCTAAATGTTTTTTCCAAATCAAATCTATATAATTCTAATTTAGGTTCTTGTTCAATATATTTTTCAATTACTTCAAAATCAACACTAAGTATTTCAGGACTAATAAATGATAATTTAGCATTTAAATCATCCATTAGTTTTTCAATTTTCATTTTGATAGCTTGATTATTATTATCTTTTGTATCTTGGTCACATAGCATTTTTGAATATACATATAAATTCTCTTCTACAAGATTATATTCTAAATAAGTTTCATAAAAATTAAGTAAATTATTAGAATTTAATACAATTTTATTTTTAAATTCTAATAATTTATTGTTTAATTCTTTTACTTTATCAACATCTTTCTCAAAATCTTCTATTGAATTATATAAAGATTTAATATTCCATTTAAACTTACTATCTATTTCATTTCTTAGTTTTTCCATTAAGTTCTCCTTATCGTAATAAGGGGTTCTAAAAATTAGAACCCTTACTACTATTTATTATTCTTCAAATTCTGCATCTATAACGTCATCTTTTTTGTCTTCTTTTGTTTCATTAGCATCTTCAGTACTTGCGTTTGCTGCTGAAGCTTTTTGAGCTTCTTCGTAAACTTTAGCACCAAATTCCATTGCTTTTTCTTGTAAAGCATCTTTTTTAGTTTTAATATCTTCAACGTCATCTTTTTCTAATGCTTCTTTTAAATCTTTAATTAATTCTTCAGATTTAGTTTTATCTTCTTCACTTACTTTATCGCCTAATTCTTTAATTGATTTTTCAGTCATAAAGATTAATTGCTCTGATTCATTAACTAAATCAGCTTTTTCTTTACGTTTTTCATCAGCTTCTTTATTAGCTTCTGCTTCTTTTACCATTTTATCAATTTCTTCATCACTTAATGTAGTATTAGAAGTAATTGTAATAGCTTGTTCTTTATTAGTTCCTAAATCTTTTGCTTTAACATTAACTATACCATTAGCATCTATATCAAATGTAACTTCTATTTGTGGAACATTACGTGGTGCAGCTGGAATGCCAGTTAATTGGAAATTACCTAATGTTTTATTATCTGCAGCCATTTTTCTTTCACCTTGTAAGATATGAATATCTACAGCTGGTTGATTATCAACAGCAGTTGAGAATGTTTGTGATTTACTAGTTGGTATTGTAGTATTTCTAGGTATTAATACTGTAAATACTCCACCTAATGTTTCAAGTCCAAGTGATAATGGAGTAACATCAAGTAATACTACATCATTAACATCACCAGTAAGTACACCACCTTGAATAGCAGCTCCCATAGCAACTACTTCATCTGGATTAACACCTTTTGATGGTTCTTTACCTAATTCACTTTTAACTAATTCTACAACTTTTGGTATACGTGTAGAACCACCTACTAATAATACTTTATCAATATCACTAGCTTTTAATTTAGCATCTTTTAATGCTTTACGAACTGGTTCCATAGTTGAATCTAATAAATCGTGAATTAATTCTTCAAATTTAGCACGAGTTAAACTTGTTTCAAAGTTAATAACACCATCTTTACCTTGTGCTAAGAATGGTAATGAAATTTGAGTAGTAGTTACACCACTTAAATCTTTTTTAGCTTTTTCAGCTGCATCTTTGATTCTTTGCATTGCCATTTTATCACTTGATAAATCTATATCATGTTCTTTTTTAATTTCTTTTACTAAATAATCAATTATTCTTTGATCAAAGTCATCTCCACCTAAATGGTTATTACCACTTGTTGATTTAACTTCAAATACACCATCACCAAGTTCAAGTATTGATACATCAAATGTACCACCACCTAAATCATAAACTAATACAGTTTGTGAATCATCTTGTTTATCTAATCCATATGCAAGTGCAGCAGCAGTTGGTTCATTAATAATTCTTTCAACTTCTAATCCTGCTATCTTACCAGCATTTTTTGTTGCTTGTCTTTGTGAATCATTAAAGTATGCTGGAACTGTAATAACAGCTCTAGTAACTTTTTCTCCTAAATATGCTTCAGCTGTTTTCTTTAAATCTCCTAAGATCATTGCAGAAATTTCTTCTGGAGTATATTTTTTATCATTTGCACTAACTTTTTCTTTAGTACCCATTAATCTTTTTACTGATGAAACAGTATCTGGATTTACAACTGTTTGTCTTTTAGCTGCTCCACCTACTATAATTTCACCATTCTTGAAAGCTACTACTGAAGGAGTAGTTCTTTCACCTTCTGGATTTGCAATTACTTTTGCTTCTCCACCTTCAAATACACATACACAACTATTAGTTGTACCTAAGTCTATACCTATAATTTTACTCATAATCTATCATCCTCTCATATTTAAAATTATTCATTAACTTTTACCATAGCATGTCTTATTACTTTACCTTTTAATAAATAACCTTTTTGTAAGACATCTAATACTATACCTGGTTCTACTGTATCATCATGGTCAGTTATTACTGCTTGATGATATGTAGGATCAAATGGTTTATTATTACCATCGATTGCTTGAACACCAAATTTTTCTAATATGTTTATTAAACTACAATAAGTCATTTTAAATCCTGATAAGAATTTTGATAATTCATCAGTTAAGTCATTATCATCTAAGCTTATTGCTCTTTCAAAATTATCTATTATTGGAAGAATTTCTTTTATTAAATCTTCATTTGCATATTTCATAAATTTAACTTGTTCATCTTCTAAACGTTTACGGTAATTTACAAATTCTGCT
>DAOPJC010000066.1:0-6219 GCA_035399485.1 Bacilli bacterium | reverse complement strand
TCATTAACAACAATACATCTATATTTTGATTCATTAAAACCTAATAAACTATCATCTAATACCATAGAATATTTAGTATGAAAAAATCTTGTTATATCTTTACCATCATATGTTATATATGAACTTTTAATTATTCCATCTAATATAAATCCAGTTTTATTAATCTCATCACCAACTTCGATTAATATATCACCATTTTTATAATTTACTATTGAAGAAATCTTTAATATATCTTCCATATCCTTAAATGATATATCTAGTTTATAATACTTTTTAGCGTCTTCTATTAGTTTATTTATTAATTCATTATTAATCATATTTACTCCTTATATTTAAAAAGAATAAATATTAAATTTATTCTTTTATTTTATCTAGTCCTATTTCTTATATTATCATTAATATATTCACGAACTCTTTCTTCAATTACTTCATATTGTTGTTTTAATTGATCATCAAGAATAATTGTCTTATTTCTATTAACCATTCTATTATAATTATTTAAATCAACATCAGCTTGTTTTTGGAATGCACCTACTACTAAAAAATTATTATCTTTAATTCGACGATATAATATTCTTATTTGATCTTTTTTTAATTCTCTAAAGTGTTCTAAATTTTTATTATTTTTAAAACTCTTATCATTTTTAGTATTTGTTTTACCATATTTAAATTTATCTAATAATTCTAATACATCAAAATAAAATTCTGGAGGAATAGATTTTAAATCATCTTCCATATAACTAGAATCATAATTTTTATCTTTTTCTAAGAACATTATATTATTTACAGGTTCTTCAAAAACTTCTATTACTTGTTGTCCTTCTTCTTTTTCATATTCATTTATTTTTTCATTATAATATTTCTTTAAATTAGATAGTTTTTCATATATTTCATAATATTCCATAATTGCGACACCTTTTAACTCTTTATCAGTATATGTCTCAACATCGGTAATATCTTTTTTAGATTCTATTAATTTATCTATCATTCTATTAATTAAATTTTTCATAATATATTCAAATTCATTATAAGTATTATATACATTATCACTAGTTTTAGGTAAATATTCTTTACTTTTTTCAAAACCATTTTTAATAATAATTGAATATAATGAATCAATATAATTCATTGTAGAATTTTTTGATAATGATTCATCAAAACTAGAAATTTCATATTTTTCAAAATCACTATTTACAATATTGATTACTGAATAATTAGGTTTTTTATTAACAGATAATACATGACTAATATTGATTTTTTCAATTAAATCAACTATTTCTGTTTCACTAAAACCACATGGTTTTAATAATTCATATAAAAAGCTTACACCTTGAGGATTTATATAGCCATTATGTTTTATATTGTTTAATATGTAACGATATTGTTGAATTGTATATGCTTTATTATTAATATAATTAGAATAATCCATAAATTCAATTTCTTTTTCACTTAAAGTATATATTAAATCTTCAACAACAGCATTTTTTTCATTATATACTTCTTCTATATTACAATCTTTATTAAATAATGCTTTATATAAAGTATTTTCTAAGCGCTCAGCAATTATTTTTGCTTCTTGTTCAGAATATACTATTCCAAGTAAAAGAGCAACACCAGATATATTATTATGTAATACTTCAAAAGTAGAATTACTAATTTCTATAATATCTTTCATTATAGAAATATTATCTTTAAGGCTAAATAATTTACTTTTTTCTATATCATAATCTACTATTCTTTTTTCTAATAATATTTTAATATCAGTAACTTTTTTTGCTTTTTTTGTTTCTATATCCATATATATTCCTACCTTTACGTGTTTCTACATATTATTCTAATATATTTAAAATAAAAAAGCAACCAATTAAGGTTGCTTTATTAATTAATGGTAGCGACGGAGAGATTCGAACTCACGACCTACCGGGTATGAACCGGTTGCTCTAGCCAACTGAGCTACATCGCCAAATTTAAGAACAAATAAATTATATCAAATGTAATTAAATTTGACAATACTTTTTTTGTTCTTTATCTAATTCTTTTTTATTAATTTGTTCTTTTATCATAGATATTTCTTGAATTAATAATCTTATCTTATCTTTTTGATTAGATACTATTACAGTTAACGATATTACTATAGTCATTAAAAATCCAATTAATAATGTTAATATCATATTTGAAGGTGTTTTAAATCCTATAAAATTACTAACTAATTCCATAAATCCTGGTACTAATGTAAATATAATTAATACTAAACAAGGAAATATAAATACTAATGAATATTTAATAGATATTTTTCTTTTTATTACTAAATAATCTATTATAAGCATTATTAATACTAAAAATATTATTGAAGCTAATGTTAATCCTAAACTCATTATTTTTCACCTATTCCTATTATTAATATAGATAATACTACATTTATCATATAATATATATTCTTCCAAGCACGAATACTAGAAACACCATTTTCTCTTTCATTCATTTCAACGGAAACTTCTTCAATTTTGTATTTTCTTTTTAGCATTATTGTAGTTGATACTGGTTCAGGATATTCTGTTGGATATTCAAAAGAAAATTCTTTAATTAATTTTCTATTAATTGCACGCATACCTGAAGTCGTATCATATATTTTTTTACCAGTTACTAATTTAATAAAGAAAGATATAATTTTAATTCCCATTCTTCTAGCGGCACTTGATTTAAATGTATCTATATCTTTTACAAATCTAGATCCTATTGTCATATCAAATTCTTTACTTCTAAGAGGATCTAATAATTGTTCAGCATAATTAACATTATGTTGTCCATCACCATCAAATTGAATAGCGTAATCATAATCATTTTCATAAGCATATTTATATCCTGTTTGAACTGCTCCACCAATACCTAAATTATTAATTAATTTAATATGATTAATATTATTTTCTATTAATACTTTTTCAGTATTATCTTTTGAGCCATCATTAATTACCACTACATCATAATTTTTTTTATTCTTTTTGTTATAATTAATTATTTGATTATATGTTTTTAAAATACTTTCTTCTTCATTATAAGCTGGTATTATAAATAAAACCTTTTCTTTTTTCATAATTCACCTACCAAATTTATCTAATATAATTATAACATATATTATTAATTTTTCTATATAAAAAAATCCTATACAGGATTTTAATAATTTTCGTTCTTAATTTCAAAATAACTTCTAGGATGTTTACATACAGGACACACTTCTGGAGCACTTTCACCATAGTGAACATGACCACAGTTTCTACAAATCCACATTTTAGGAACTTGTCTATCAAATACTATCCCATTATTAATATTATCTAATAATTTTCTATATCTTTCTTCATGTTCTTTTTCTATTTTAGCAACTTCACTAAATAAGAATGCTAATCTAGTAAAACCTTCTTCTTCTGCAGTTTTACTAAAACTATTATACATATCAGTCCATTCATATTTTTCACCTGCCGCAGCATCTAATAAATTAGTTGTTGTATCAGGTACTTCTCCATTATGTAATTCTTTAAACCATATTTTAGCATGTTCTTTTTCATTATTTGCAGTTTCTTCAAAAATACCCGCAATTTGTTCATAACCATCTTTTTTTGCTCTTGAAGCATAATAAGTATACTTATTTCTAGCTTGTGATTCACCTGCAAATGCTTGTATAAGATTTTGTTCAGTTTTTGATCCTTTTAATTCCATATTAAATTCCCTCTTTCTTTAAACAATCATGACATATACCTTCAAATACTAAATCATGAGATAAAACTTTATATTCTGTCTCTAATTCTATTTTATTACAAAAATCATTATATGATTCATCAAATATATCAACTACATTATTACATTTTATGCATCTTATATGATGGTGATCTGTAATAGTTTTATCAAATCTATCTGATTCATTAGAAACACCTATTCTTTTAATATAATCATTTACTGCTAGAGCATTTAAATTTCTATAAACTGTACCTAAACTAATATTAGGTATTATCTCTCTTACTCTTTCATAAATTGTTAAAGCAGATGGATGATCACAAGATTCTCTTACAACTTTTAAAATTATCTCTCTTTGATAAGATTTTTTCATACGTCACCTCAATCTAGTAATTATTACTACATTTTAATTATAACACATTAAAATAATTAGTCAACAAAAAAATAGTAACATTACTACTTTTTTGGTTTATAGAAAATTGATACTACTTTTGAAAACATATATAAAATTCTAGTATTGTTCTTTATTGCTATTCCTTTACCAATAGCTTTACCACCTATTGTAAAAGATGCGATTAAAGCAGTTACTACTAAAGTTACATAAAATAATGGAATATTTAATCTAGATGATATTAAAACTGCTACTACTGCACTGGCAGAACCAGAAATAATACCACATATATCTCCTACTACATCGTTACAAAATGAAGAAACTTTATCAGCATTTTTAATAAAAACTACTGCTAGATCTGCTCCTTTTATTTTTTTTGCACTCATAGCGTTAAATGGAGATATTGAAGCACTTGTTACAGCAACTCCTATCATATCAAATATAACACCAATCAATATAAATAATACTAATATAAGTATTCCTACTAACATTCCAACATTATCTAATACAGAACTTGCTACAAAAGAAAATGTAAAAGATATTATAAATGCAAATACAATTATTTTAATTATCCAACTAACATTACTATTTTTTTTCTTATTTTTTTTAATCTTCATAAATTCACCTTTATATACTAAAAAAGGACTAAAAAATGTCCTCGATATTTATCATAAATTCAGGCAATTTAAATAGTAAACTTTGTGTCTTAGGTCAAGTTAGATTTCCCCTGCTTCTACAAATCCGTTACCAGAAATGCGGTTCCCCTTTAAAGAAGTAGATATGCCGTTTCCAAACATATGACTTGATTACCACTTAGTACACACTATAATCCTATTTAAAAGCACTCTAGGAGATTTCCTCACCAACTGATTTATTATTAATTCTTTTTTGCAAATATAATTTCAAAATGCGATTTTCAAGGTACTCTAGCTAAAAGTAACTTAAAATGGATCATTTATCCCATATACTCACTCAAGACAAGCTACACTACTCATAGCTTTCGCCACATAGTAGGTTTAATCCTAATTCGTCATAAGTCCGTCAGTGTTGTACGTATAGGCTCATAACAAGATTAGGTCTCCATGAATAGTGGGTCGTTTTCACATGCCATTGTGGACGCCCAATATTCTATCCTCCAGCACTCACCCCAAACTGGGCGTAAGAAGCAAGCACCATAGGCTTCACAGATATGCTCTTTAATGGCTTTTTAGGTCCATCTTCATAATAAATCTCATCGACTAGAATAATGTGCCAATCAAATTTATACATAAATTCTAGCATATTATATGCAAAAAGTCAAATTCGTATTACTATAGATAAAATAAAAAAGTACTAAAAAGTACTCTTTTAAAAACTATATGCTTGATAAGAACCATTTACTATTTTGCCAATACTAAATGTTCCTTTTCCTCCAGCACCACCTTTTCCATTATAAGTTGCTCCTGACGCAACACCACCAGCGCCACCATTTACATCATATATACTTGTTAAACTTGAAACATCATTTTTTACTATATTATTTGCAAATATATTGATTGAGCCTCCACCAGAGCCTCCGCCACCTGTTGCAGCTGAGCCATAATCTCCAGAACCGCCGCCACCTTTTGCAGCTCCTCCAGAAATTCCAAGTGAATTATACTTTGCTGTTGAATACAATTGAAGTTCATTTGCATATATAATTAATAATCCCCCAGAACCATATCCACCTCTACCTGCAGATACAGCATTAGTAGATTTTTTACCAACACCAGCAGGTATACCAGCACCACCACCAGCAGCACTTTTAAATGTATCATAAGATCCATCAATTACTACTGCATTAGTTCCTTGTATTCCAGTTGAATTTATTGGAGTTAATTTACCAGAGTTTGAATGCTTAGCAGCACCGCCTCCGCCGCCACCTCCAGCATATGAAGTACCACGGCCACCAGCCGCACTAATAGTATCATATATATATCCATTACATTCTGCTAGGCCGCCGCCTCCGCCACCGCCTGTAGATCTTGCAGTACCATTACTACCATTATTTACTGTAATTGCTCTTTTTTCATTATTTAATCCAACACCAATTGATTTTGATGTTGCTCCAGCAGCTCCATTTG
>DAOPJC010000065.1:0-6276 GCA_035399485.1 Bacilli bacterium | reverse complement strand
ATTAGTAGGTGATTATAATCAATTGCCTAGTGTTGGACCAGGACAAGTATTAAAAGATTTAATAGATAGTGAAATAATAGATACTATTGAATTAGATTTATTATATAGACAAGATGAAAATTCTTATATACCAACACTTGCTAAAGAAATTAATGATAATGAATTAAGTGAAAATTTTTGTGATAAAAGAAGTGATTATAATTATTTAGTATGTAATTCTAATCAAATAAAAGATAGTTTAAAACAAATATGTAAAAAATTAATTTCTAAAGGTTATGATTATAAAAAAGTTCAAATAATGGCACCAATGTATCATGGAGAAAATGGAATAGATAATTTAAATAAAGAATTACAACAAGTATTTAATCCAAGAAGCGATAAATTAAATGAATTAGTATATGGTGATGTAATATATCGTGAGAATGACAAAGTGTTACAATTAGTAAACTTTCCTGATTTAAATGTTTATAATGGAGATATTGGCGTTATAAAGGAAATAAAATATGCTAATGAAACAGAAGAAAAAAAAGATTCTATAACTATTGATTTTGATGGAACTATAGTTACATATAATCCTAAAGATTTTAATAAGTTTAAACATGGATATATAATTAGTATTCATAAATCACAAGGTAGTGAATTTGATGTTGTTATATTACCTATAACTAATGCTTATCGCAGAATGTTATATAGAAAATTAATTTATACTGCTGTAACGAGAGCAAAAAATAAATTAATAATTATAGGTGAAATAGAAGCATTTAAATATTCTGTAAATAATGCCAATGAATATATAAGAAAGACTTCTTTATTAGATAAAATTAATAGTAAATTGTATAATAAATAAAAAAACTGTAAAAGATATTACTGTATGCATACAAATTCTAACTTAAGAGGTGATAACATGAAAATAGTTAAAAGTTTAATGTTAATGGCTATGGGTGCTACAGCAGTTCTTTTATATCAAAAGTATGGCGATAAAATGTTGCTTATGGCTGAAGATATGATTACAAATTGTAATTGTAAAAAAGAAAAGTTAGAAGATTAATGGAAAAAAGTTCTAGAAATAGAACTTTTTTTCATTTAAAAAAGGATATGCCTTTCTATAAAAGTAATATATAGGTAGGGAGGTGATAACATACATAATTATCCATTCACAAAACAAACAGGTTTAAAAGACTGTGCGGCTTCTTCATTACAAATGATTATTAAATATTATAATGGTTATGTTAGTGTTGATGAACTAAACGAATTAATGGGAACTAATCGATATGGGACATCAGCTTTAAATGTTATTAATGTAGCAAGAAGAATAGGTTTTGAAGCAAGTGGTATTAAAGCTACATTAGAACAAATTAATGAAAATAATATAATTCTACCATGTATTGCACATGTAATAATTGATAAAAAATATAAGCATTTTGTAGTTATATATAAGATAAATTTCAAAAGTAAAACTGTAATTATCGCAGATCCTCAATCTAAAATAAAGAAAATGTCTTATAGAGAATTCAATAAAATTTATAATAATGTTTTATTATTATTATATCCAGTTAAACCAATAGTTAAAAATAATGAAGTATCAATAAAAAGATTACTTATTAATATATTAAAAAAGTATAAAAAGGAAATTAAACATCTTTTGATAATTTCTTTAATTCTTATGTTTTTTTCTATCATAACTTCTTTTTATATGAAATTAATTTTTGATAATATAGATTTATCAAAAGATTTACTAACAATAATTTTTATACTTTTTCTTTCCTTAAATTTCATAAAAATTTTCGCCAATTATTTGAGAACAAAACTACTAATATTTATTAATGAAAAAGTAGATGTAGAAATAAATATGGATGCTTATAAGAAAGTTATCAATCTCCCGTATCATTATTATAAAAATAGAACAACAGGAGAAATGATTTCAAAATTATCAGATTTAGATAAGATAAGAGATATGATTAATAAAGTAATAATAATATTATTTGTTGATTTGCCTCTTACAATATTTTCAACAACAGTATTGATCTTAATTAGTAAAAAATTATTTTTAGTTTCTTTAGTTTTTCTTTTACTCTATGCTTTAATAATTATTTTATCAAAGAAAATAATAAAGAATAAAACAGAAACTTGCTATAGAAATAAAGCAGATACAGTTTCTTTAATGCAAGAAAGTATAAATGGATTTGAAACAGTAAAGGCTTTAAATATTGAGAATAGAATAATTAAAAAATATGAAAATAGATATATAAAATATTTAAGAGAAATAGTAAGCCTAGATAATATTTTAAATATGCAAAGTTATTTTAAAGAAATGGTTAATATTACTAATGAATTGTTGATATTATTTTTAGGCGTTATTTTAGTAAGAAATAATGAAATGACAGTTGGAAATCTATTAGCTTTTAATTCAATTCAAGTGTTTTTTTTCACTCCTATAAGAAATATTATTGATTTAGATATAAACTTAATAGAAGCTAAAACTGTTCTAAAAAAAGTATATGAAATGTTTGAAGAAAAGAAAATAAATATTTCAAAAAAAGATATAAGAGGTAGTATTAGTATTAATAAATTAACTTATAAGTATAATGATAAAGAAATATTAAAAGGCATTAATTTAAAAATTAAAAAAGGTGATAAAGTAATGATTTTAGGTGATAGTGGATCAGGTAAAAGTACTTTATTAAAGATATTGATAGGTTATTTAAAAGTTGGAAGAAATATGATTAAATATGATGATATTGATATTAATGATATAAATAATATTAGAGATAATGTTACATATATATCGCAAAATGAAGTTTTATTTACTGATACAATATATAATAATATATGTATAAATGATAATGATAAAATAAGTGAAGTTGGCTTAGATTGTTGTATTGATGAAATAATAAAAAATGATCAATTAGGATATAATATGCTCATTGAAGAAAATGGTTTTAATATATCTGGTGGTCAAAAACAAAGAATTGTCTTGGCTCGTGCTCTAATGAAAAAATTTAATATATTATTAATTGATGAAGGATTAAATCAAATTGATATAAATCTGGAAAGAAAAATACTTAAAAATATATTTAGTAAATATAAAGATAAAACTATTATTATTGTTTCTCATCGCAAAGAGAACATAGATTTATTTAATCATTTAATAGAACTAAGTGAAGGCAAGATTAAAAGGAATATAATTAAAAATGCATGATATAGATATATACAATAATAGTGTAGAAATATTAACTAGAAAAGAAGAAAAAATATATATAAGATTTATTATGAATTTACTTATTTTTTCTTTAATAGTACTATGTATAATTTTATATAAATATCCAAATGAATATCACTTTGAAGGATTCGTAAATGAAAATAAAATAATGGTTTATTTAAAAGAGAATGAGTTACAACAAATTAAGGCTAGCAAAATTAAAATTAAAGATAAAGAAATGAATTATGTAGTAGATAGTATTATTAAATTAGATAGAGATATAACTAATATCCAATATTATTTAGTAAGCATAAAAGTAGAAGAAGAATTATTAGATAATGATATTATTAAATTTAATATAGTAGATGGCACTACAAATTTATATAAAAGCTTTATCAAAAGAATATGGAAGGGTTTTTAGTATGAATAATTTAACAAAAAAAGAATTAAATGAAGTAAAAGGTGGCGGCATAGGAACATACTTACTAATAGGCGGAATAATTGTCTTTATTATAGGTATTGTTGATGGCTATGTAAGACCATTAAAATGTAATCGTTAGGAGGTATATTATGAGATTAAATGATAAAGAATTATGTACAGTAATTGGTGGAGCAATTTCTGCGTCTTTCTTAAATGCTATTGCTCGTGGAGTAAATGTATTTTATAATTTAGGACGTTATGTCGGATCTGCAATCAGAAGAATTGGAAGTAATTCAGTATGTCCATTATAATGAAAAGTAATGTAAAAAAATTTTTAATTACATTAATAATTATATGTATGATACCTATTTTAGCAGTTGTTGCTAAAGTAATTTATGCATATGGAACAGAAGTGGGTACATATGCAAGAACAATATTAGAAGCATAAATATGTAAATAAAAGGAGAATTTTCTCCTTTTTTTGATAAAAAGACTTATTTTTCTTTCAAATTCTTCTTGTACTTTAAAATTAACGGTGGTATAATATTTTTTAGTTGAGAAGGGAGGGATATTAATGACAAAAGTTATGGTTCGTAATGGTAGCGTTGATGGTGCCTTAAGAATGCTTAAACAAAGAAATGCCAAAGATGGCCTCCTAAAAGCTGTCCGTGAAAGACAAGAAGGTTATATGAAACCTGGGGTTAAAAAGAGATTAGCTAAAAAAGAAGCAATTAAAAATGCTAGAAGAAATAGTAGAAGTTACAACTAAGAGCTAATGGCTCTTTTTTGTTGAGGAGGAAATATGAGACAAACAATTCTTAATGATTTAGTAAGCGCTATGAAAGCCCAAGATAAAGAAAAATTATCAGTATTACGTATGGTAAAAGGTGCTGTACAATTAGAAGAAATAAATGTTAAACATGAATTAAATGATGATGAAATGATTACAATATTAGGTAGACAAATTAAAACTAGAAAAGAATCAATTCTAGAATTTCAAAAAGGAAATCGTCAAGATTTAATAGATGCAACACAAAAAGAAATTGATATCTTATCTAAATATATGCCAGAGCAAATGAGTGCTGAAGAAATTGATAAAGTAATAACTGATGCATTTAATAAAATAAATCCAACAGGCCCTTCTGATATGGGAAAAATCATGGGTATGGTAAATCCTATATTAAAAGGAAAAGCAGATATGAGTATGGTAAGCAAAGTGATAAAAGAAAGATTAGCAAAATAATCTTTTTTTATTGACAATTATAATTATTTAAATATAATATATAACTTGGGGTGTAAAAGTGAATATAGAAGATATAAAAAAGGCGAGAAAAAACTATAAAAGAATTATAAAAGAAAAAGAAGAACTTATTGAGTTAAAAGGACAAATAAAAGAAATAGAAACATTAAATAAAGAAGAAATTATTATAAAATCTTTTGAAGGCTTAAATTCAAAATCCACTTCAAAATATAATCTATATGTCTATATTGGAGCATATGTAGTTGATGAATATGGCTTAAAATTTGATTATTTATTAACAGATGAGAACAAAGCAGATTATTATTTATATAGAAATCTAGATAATAGTTTAAATGATGTGATAGTATTCCCTGAAAATAAAAAGAATTTTAAAGAAAATAATATAATTTTATATTTTAAAAATTCATCAGAAGTAGAAAAAAAATATAGTCAATTACAAACATATTATTATCAATTATTACTTACTGAAAATTTAAAAAATAAAAGTAAAATATTAATTAAATTAAAAGAAAAAACTAAATAAATCATTATTATTAAATTATAAATAAAAAAATAATAAAAATTGTTGCGAAAGCCATATAATATGTTATAATATTAATGGCTTTTTAAATACACATGAATGATGATTTTTATGCCTAGTGCCAATAGGTGGTGTAAAAAGTTGAGTCGTTCAGAGGAAAAAAACAAAAGGAGGAAAAAATTATGACAGTTGTTTCAATGAATTATTTATTAGAAGCTGGAGTTCATTTTGGTCATCAAACAAAAAGATGGAATCCAAAAATGAAAGAATATATCTTTACTTCAAGAGATGATATTTATATTATCGATTTACAAAAAACTGCTAAGATGATTGAAGAAGCTTATGCTGCTTTAAAAACTATTGCAGAAAATGGTGGTAAAGTTTTATTTGTAGGAACTAAAAAACAAGCAGTAGAAGCTGCTAAAGAAGAAGCTATTCGTTCAAATTCTTATTATGTTACAGAAAGATGGTTAGGTGGTACTTTAACTAATTTCAAAACTATTAGAAGAAGAGTTAGACGTTTAGAAGATATCGAAAAAATGGAAAAAGATGGTACATTTGATGTATTACCTAAAAAAGAAGTTATTGGTTTAAAGAAAGAATATGCAAAATTAGATACTTTATTATCAGGTATCAGAGGAATGCATAAATTACCAGATGCTATGATTATAGTAGATCCTTCAAAAGAAGACATCGCTATAAAAGAAGCTAGAAGATTAAATATTCCTGTATTTGGAATCGTAGATACTAACTGTGATCCAGATATGGTTGATTATGTAATTCCAGGTAATGATGATGCTATACGTGCTGTAAAATTAGTATTAGGCGTACTTGCTAATGCAATCGTTGAAGCTAATGGTGGACAATTAGTAAAT
>DAOPJC010000064.1:0-6343 GCA_035399485.1 Bacilli bacterium | reverse complement strand
GGTAGTAGAAGTTGGTTTGGTATTGGTTCATTAGGTATTCAACCTAGTGAATTTATGAAACTAGGTATGATATTATTTATTTCTAAATATTTAGTTAAAAATAATAAAAATATTAAAGATATAAAAAAAGGAGTATTTCCTATACTATTAATACTTTTATTAGTTTTTGGACTTATAATGCTTCAACCAGATTTTGGAACCGGAATAGTAATAGTAATGATATCTATTGCCTTAATGTTTGTAGGTGGTGTTAATTTTAATTTTTTTATTAAGATAGGAATATTAGGCGTAATAGGAATAGTAGTATTAATAATACTAGCTCCATATCGTATGGAGAGAATAGTTTCATATTTAAATCCTTGGAAAGATCCATTAGGTAGTGGATTTCAAATAATTCAAAGCTTATACGCTATAGGACCAGGAGGATTATTTGGTTTAGGATTAGGCAATTCTATTCAAAAGCATTTTTATTTACCAGAACCACAAACTGATTTTATATTTTCTATTATAAGTGAAGAATTAGGATTTTTAGGCTGTTTATTAATTGTAATACTATTTTTATCTATAATAATTTTTGGTATTAGAATTGCTTTAAAAAAAGAAGATTTATTTGGTAAATATATTGTTTTTGGTATAATCTTTTGGATTAGTTTTCAAGCAATCCTAAATTTAATGGTAGTAGTAGGTTTGATACCTGTTACAGGTGTTACACTTTCTTTCATATCATACGGAGGATCTAGTTTACTTGTTAGTATGGCTTCCATTGGAGTTATACTAAATATAAGTAAATAATATAAATATAAATTTATAAAAGTAATTGTCATAAGAACATTTGTTTGATATAATTGTACTAATAATTCAGGGAGGTAATATATATTAATGAACTATTAGTTAAAGAAAAAATTAAAATTGAAGATATGATTTATGAAGTAAGAGGAAAACAAGTAATATTAGATAGTGATATAGCAAAACTTTATCAAGTGGAAACTAAAAGAGTAAATGAAGCAGTAAAAAATAATATTGAAAAATTTCCAGAAAGATTTTCTTGGATTTTAGAAGATTTTGAATGGAATAACTTGAGGTCGAAAATTTCGTCCTCAAGAGCAAACAATTATGGTGGAAGGAGATATTCGCCGAGAGTTTTTACAGAACAAGGGGTTGTAATGCTTGCAACTATATTAAAGTCATCAATTGCAATAAAAACTAGTATAAATATTATGGATGCCTTATTTTTTTTGAAAATCAAATATTTGATGCATATTCAAAAATAATAGATATTTTTAATATAGCAAAGCAAGAGATAATGATTATCGATAATTATTTAGATAAAAATATGCTTGATATTATATCGAAAGCTAAAGTTAGGGTAATATTGATTACAGCAGATAAGTTAGATAATATTGATTTAATAAAATATAGAAAGCAGTATAATAATTTGAGTATTATAATAAATAAATCCTTCCACGATAGATTTATTATAATAGATAAAAAAATATTATATCATTTAGGAGCATCTTTAAATACTCTTGGAAAGAAATGTTTTGCATTAAGTAAAATTGAAGAGATAGAAATATTAGAAAGCTTATTAAAAAGATTATAGCTATTTTTACTTGTTAGTATGGCAAGTATAGGGGTAGTTTTAAATATTTCTAAAAATAGATAAAATTATAAAGAAATTTACATAAAAATGTAAGTTTTTTTTATATATGATATAATTTAGATATTGAAGAAATAATTAATTTAATAATATGTTTTAAGTTTCATTTAAACAATCAGCAATAAAATAATTATTATGAGTGGAGGTGTCGCTATGAAAATTTTAATAATTGAAGATGAATATAATTTAGCTGACGTAATTAAGTCAATATTAACAAAAGAAAAATATGATTCAAAAGTATGTACTGATGGTGAACTTGGTTATGAAGAAGCTTTAACTAATATATATGATTTAATTATACTTGATGTTATGCTTCCACATATGAATGGTTTTGAAATATTAAAAGAATTAAAGAATAATAATATAAATTCAAAGATAATTATGTTAACAGCAAAAAGTACTATTGAAGATAAAATGAATGGTTTTAATAATGGTGCAGATGATTATTTAACTAAACCTTTTCATATGGATGAATTGCTTGCTAGAGTAAACATTCAACTTCGTAAAACAACTACTAACAATACTTTATCTATTGGCGATATAGAATTAGACATCACAACTTTAAATTTGAAAAATATTAAAAACAATTCAATGATAAGCGTAATAGGAAAAGAATTTCAATTACTAGAAATGTTTATGAAAAGTCCTAATCAAGTAATGAATAAAGAACAATTATTTACTAAGATATGGGGATATGAAAGTGATTGCGAATTAAATACTTTAGAAGCTTATATTTCTTTTTTAAGAAAAAAATTAAAAAATATTGATTCTAATGTAACAATAAAAGCTATAAGAAATATGGGTTATAGATTGGAGATAAAAGATGAAAAAATTAAAGATTAAGATTTTTTTAATAATATTCTCTATTTTAAGTTTTTTCTTGTTTGGCGTATTTGTAATAAGTAATGCTAGAGAATATAGTATAACAAGAAGAAATATAAATAATATTTTAAGTAGAAGGCAAGAACCTAAAAGTGATATTAAAGTAAGAGTAAATAATAGTCCTAAAGAAATATTTTTAGATTATACAATATATACGGTGTTACTTGATAATAATGGAAAATACTTTGATTTAATTAATCATACAAATAATGAAGAAATTGATGAAGATAGTATTATTGAAATAACTAATGAAATAATTAGTAAAAATAAAAAAGGATATGTAAGTAATCTAATACTTGATAACTACTCTTATGTATTTAATAGTGATAATACGCTTACAATAATTGATAATACTGCGCAAACAAATAGAATACAAAAATATATGTTAACATCTTTAATTAATCTTATTCTATTTGAAGTAATAGCGTATTTTATAGCGAGTTTTTTAAGTAAGTGGGTAACTAATCCAGTAAATGAAAGTTTTGAAAGAGAAAAAAGATTTATTGCGGATGCTTCACATGAATTAAAAACACCAATATCAGTAATTATGGCTAGTGCTGATGCATATAGTAATGATAAAGATAAAAAATGGATTAATAATATAAAAAGTGAATCCGAAAGAATGAGTAAATTAGTAAAAGATTTATTAGATTTAACAAAACTAGAAAATGATAAAGAGTTAGTTAAAGAGAATCAAAATCTTTCTAAGATTATTGAAAGTTCTGTATTAACTTTTGAAAGTTTATTCTATGAACAAAAATTAAAATTAGATTATAATATTACTGATGAAATAAATTTTGTTTGCAATCAAGATTCTATAAAAGAATTAATGAGTATACTTATTGATAATGCAATAAAATATAGTGATAAAGATGGTAAAATAACAGTAAATTTATATAAGAATGAAAAAGACATAATATTAGAAGTTAAAAATAAAGGTGTTCCTATTGAAGAAAAAGATCAAGAGAAAATATTTGAAAGATTTTATAAAATAGATGAATCAAGAAATAGAAAGTTTGATAATTATAGATTGGGCTTATCTATTGCTAAAAGAATAGTAGAATTACATAATGGAGAAATAAAAGCATCTTCTTTAAATTCAATCACAACATTTAAAATAATTTGGAGTCAAAAATAAATTTGACTCTTTTTTTCAGTTTCATTTAAGGTTATGTTGATATTATGTTTATAGGAAATAGGAGGTGGTAGATAATAAGAGAATTATAAAATAATTAAACAAATACAAAAATAAAAAGAAATTCAACTCTTCTTTCAGATTCATTTTAATTTATATTGAAATGAATATTAGAGGTGATGATTAAGATCACAAAATTACTAAACACTACAAAATTTAATTTATAAAAATAAATATATAATAATAAAATTAAAAATAAAATGTAAATCCTTTTTTAAATAAAATTATTATATACATAGTACATAACATATAAATAAAGGAGTCAAAAATAATTTGACTCTTTTTCAGTTTTATTTAAGTTTAAATTGATAATCTTTTATAGAGGTGATATAAATGAACAATAATATAGAAAAAGAAAACAAAATTAAGATAGTATTAATTACGTCAATTATTACACTTATTGTAGGAATATTTGGTTCTTATATTTTCTTTAAATATAATCCTAAAATATTTGGTAATAATGATAGTAAAAATAATACTACAAAAGTAGTAAAAGATGTAACAGTAACTGATACAGGTATAAGTGAAGCAGTAGATAAAGTATATAATTCTGTTGTTGTAGTTGGAACTTATAAAGGTGAAGAAATGAATGCATCTGGTAGTGGATTTGTTTATAAGAAGAGTAATAATAAAATGTATATCTTGACTAATAATCATGTTATTGAATCAGGAGATAATTATAAAGTTACATATACAGATGATCAAGTAGCTACTGCAAAATTAGTAGGTAAAGATGAATACTTAGATGTAGCAGTATTAGAAGTTGATAATAAAGATAATATTGATGCTGTTGAAATAGGAGAATCTAGTGAATTAAAACCTGGTGATACTGTATTTGCTGTTGGTACGCCATTAGATGCTACATATTCTTGGACAGTAACAAGAGGAATTATTTCTGGAAAAGAAAGACTAGTAGAAGTATCATTATCTAATTCTAATAGTTCAGATTATATAATGAATGTTATTCAAACTGATGCTGCAGTAAATTCAGGAAATTCTGGTGGACCACTTTCTAATTCAAATGGTGCTGTAATAGGTATAATATCAGCTAAAATATCATCTTCAGGAGTAGAGGGAATGGGTTTTGCTATACCTATTGAACTTGCAATTGAAAAAGCTGAAAAAATTACAAGTGGAGATAATACAGAATATCCTTATTTAGGCGTATCTATGGTAAATGCAAAAGATGCAAATTATTATAAAAAATATAGTAATAATCTTACAACAAATTTAACATCTGGAGTAATGATTGTTGATATAGAAAATGATAGTTTAGCAGAAAAAGCTGGCTTAAAATCAGGAGATGTGATTACAAAAATTAATGATGAAGAAGTATCTAATATTGCATATTTTAGATATGAATTATATAAGAATAAAATTGGAGATAAAATTACAATAACTTATAATAGAGATGGAAAAGAAAAAACTATTGAAGTTGAATTAAAATAAGATTGGAGGAATAAAATGTATATTTTTAAAAATGCATGGAGAAATATAACAAGAAATAAAGGGAGAAATATATTAATAGGAATAATAATAGTAGTAATAGCAGCAGCGTGTAGTGTTACACTAGCAATAAGAGAAAGTGCAAATAATATTGTAAAATCATATAATGAACAAAATAAGATTGAAGCTACTATTGGTATGGATAGAAAGGCTTTAATGAATTCTTTTACAAGTGAAGAAGGAAAATCACAAGAAGATATGATTAATGCTTTTAATTCAATAGAAAGTGTAACATTAGATGAAATTAAAAAGTATGGTGATAGTAAATATGTAAGTAATTATTATTATACATATGATTTATCAGTTGATGCTAAAGATATAGAAGAAGCTACTGATAGTTTAGTAAAAGAAAAAACTGAGACAAAAACTGAAACTGAAACTAATAGTTTTAAAAGTGGTAATAGACCTGAAATGCCAGGTGGATGGGAAAGAAATAGAAAAACAACGACAACAACTACAGAAAAAATCTTTAATGAAAAAGCTCAAGATGGGGCATTTACATTAATAGGATATGATTCATATGAAAGTATGACAGATTTTATTGATGGAAGTTATACTATTATTGATGGTGAAGTATTTAGTAATTTTGAAAGTGATTCAGTAGTAATTAGTGAAGAATTAGCAACACTTAATAGTCTAAAAGTAGGAGATACTATGACCTTAGTAAATCCTAAAGATACTTCATTAACTTATGAAGTAAAGATAACTGGTATATATAAAGAAAATACAGAAGAATCAAATAGTATGTCATCAATGTTTTCTAATAGTGCAAATAAAATAATAACTAATATTCATTTTGTACAAAAAATGATTACTGCTTCAGCAGATTTAAAAGCAACTATTACTCCTACATTTATTATTAAAGATGCTGATTCAGTAGAAAAATTTTCTAAAGAAGTTAGTGAAAAAGGTTTATCTGAATATTATTCTGTTACAACTAATTTAGAAGATATTGAAGGTGCTACAGAATCAATAGAAAATGTAAAAATTTTTGCTACAACATTTTTAATTATTACTTTAATAATTGGTGGTGTTGTATTAATAGTTATTAATATGATTAATATTCGTGAAAGAAAATATGAAATAGGTGTACTTAGAACAAT
>DAOPJC010000063.1:0-6420 GCA_035399485.1 Bacilli bacterium | reverse complement strand
GATATAAATATTTCTTCCATACATATTATTATTAAAATCATAGAAAATATAGTTTTTAAATGGATAATATGTTAGGTAACCAAATATTACATATATTAATATAATTGAGATTAAAGAGAGATTAGTTTTATTACTAGTTTCTTTTTTTAATATATATAATTGAACAAATTGACTAATTAGAATTACAATAAATAATAAACTAATATCAAATACTAAATTAACTTTAAAGTTAGTATAAATTGGTAAATATATAGAAAGAAATAAAAATATAGAAAATATACTAGAAAATAGCGAAGAAAACAATAAATTGTGATATACTATATGTGTTTTTTGGAATAATATATATAACAAAATAGTATCAATTAAATATGGAGTATATAATAACTTCATATGTTCAAATATACTTTCATTTACTAGAAAGAAAATAGCGGTTATTGAATTATTAAATATCCCATAGATAAAGTGTGATGCGCTAGCAAGTATAAATATCACTAAAGAATTTAATATAATAAATTTTAAATTTTTCTTATTCATATTTAATATTATGTAATAAAATTAAAAAAATATAAAAAATTTGCAGAAAAAAAAGGAAAATTAAAAATAAAATTGTATATTAATAGTAGGGAGTATGGTGCTATGAATCAAATTAGTCAAGAATTAATTAATGAAATACGTAGTAGTATAGACATAGTTGATGTAATAGGCAATTATATTGAATTACAACCAAGAGGTAAAAATTACTTCTGTGTTTGTCCATTTCATAATGATAATCATCCTAGTATGTCTATATCTAAAGATAAACAAATATATACTTGTTTTTCTTGCCATGCTACAGGTAATGTTTTTAAATTCTTAATGGATTATGAAAATATCTCATTTATTGAAGCGGTTAAAAAATGTGCTGATTTAGCAAATATATCTATTGATATTAATTTAAATAATACTAATAGTGCTAAACTAGAAAAATTTAGTGATTTATATAATATTTATGATACAAGTGCTAAATTTTATCAAAATTTAATTAATACTGCAAATGGTAAAGAAGCTAAAGAATATTTATATAAAAGAGATATAAATGATGAATTAATTAAAGAATTTAAAATAGGTTTATCATTGACTGATCGTGAGTTATTATCTAAATATTTAATTAAAAAAGAATTTAATAAATCAGATTTATTAAAAAGTGGTTTAATATTAGAAAATAATTATGGTATCAGTGATATTTATTGTAATCGTATTATGTTTCCATTAGAAGATCTACAAGGTAGAGTTGTTGGATTTAGTGGAAGAATTTATAATACAAATGATAATTCTAAGTATATAAATACTAAAGAAACAGAAATATTTAAGAAAAGAAATCTTTTATATAATTATGCAAGAGCAAAAGATGAAGCTAAGAAAAATGGTTTTGTTATTGTTATGGAAGGTTTCATGGATGTTATTAGAGCTTATAGTGTAGGCATTAAAAATGTTGTAGCGACTATGGGTACTGCTGTTACATCTAATCACGCTATGACACTTAAAAAAATGGCTAAAGAAATATATTTATGTTTTGATGGTGATCAAGCCGGGGCTAAAGCTACTATGGCTTGTATTACAGAACTTGAACATGTAGGTGTTATACCTAAAGTAATCAGATTAGAAGAAAATCTAGATCCAGATGAATATATTAAAAAATATGGTGTTGATAGATTTAATGAGAAAATTGAAAATCCTATTAGTATCATGGATTTTAAAATGTCATATTTAAAAAAAGAAAAAGATATTGGTAAGATTGAAGATAAAGCTTCTTATGTTAACGAAGTAATTAATGAACTTAAAAAAATAGATGATGATGTCTTAAGAGAAATTACTTTAAAGAAATTATCTTATGAATCAGAATTAGATATTAATTTTTTAAGAGAAAAAGTTAATGAAAATATTGTTAAAAAAGAAGAAGTAGTTATTAGTGATAATGATAATTTAAAGAAGAGTAAGATTAGTGGTTGTGAGAAAGCAACAATTAAATTAATCTATTACATGCTTATTTCTAAAGAAGTAATTAGAATTTATGATAAGAAAGTATTACATATACCTAATGATAGATATCGTATACTTGCGCGTGAAATAAGTGAATATTATCATAAATATAATGATATTATCTTGGCTGATTTTATATCATATTTAAATGATTATAAAGAAGTACTTGATACATTAAATGAAATATTAAGTTATGAGATAAATGATGATTATACATTAGAAGATATAGATGGTTATATTAATACAATAAAAAATAATGTTATTAAGAGTCAAAAAGAAAGAATAGAAAACAAGCTTAAAGAAGCTGATTCATTAGAAGAGCAAAATAAATTATTAGCTCAATTAGTAGATTTGGCTAAGCAAAAATAGGAGGATTTATGCAAGAAATAAAAAGTTTTGAAGAAAGAAAAGAAGAACTAGTAAAATTAGGAAAAGAAAAAGGTTTAATTACATATGAACAATTAGCTAGTTCATTAAAAGGTTTAGACTTAGATAGTGATGCTTTAGATGATTTATATAATGTTTTAAGTGAAAATAGTATTGCTGTTGTATCAGAAGATGATAGTGATTCAGATAGTGATGATGGTGTTGTTTTAAATGATGATGTATTAACAAAAGATTTAAATATTAATGACCCAGTTAGAATGTATTTAAAAGAAATTGGACAAATTAAGTTACTTACAATGGATGAAGAATTATCTTTAGCAGATCGTATAATAGCAGGTGATCAAGAAGCAAAAACTATTCTTGCTGAAGCTAATTTACGTTTAGTTGTTAGTATTGCTAAAAGATATGTAGGACGTGGAATGTTATTTCTTGATCTAATTCAAGAAGGTAATATTGGTCTTATGAAATCAGTAGAAAAATTTGATGTATCTAAAGGATATAAATTTAGTACATATGCTACTTGGTGGATTAGACAAGCTATTACAAGAGCAATTGCTGATCAAGCAAGAACAATTCGTGTTCCAGTTCATATGGTTGAAACAATCAATAAATTAGCTCGTATTCAAAGACAAATGACTCTAGAATTAAATAGAGAACCAAGTGAAGAAGAATTAGCAGCTAAAATGGGAATTTCAGTAGATAAGATTCGTGAAATATATAAAATTAGTCAAGAACCAGTTAGTTTAGAAACTCCTATTGGTGAAGAAGATGATTCTCATTTAGGTGATTTTGTTCCAGATGAAAAAAATATGAGTCCAGAAGAATATGCTACTAATGAAATGTTAAAAGATGAAATATCAGAAGTACTTCTTACTTTAACTGAAAGAGAAGAAAAAGTAATAAGATTAAGATTTGGTCTTGAAGATGGTAAATCTCGTACTTTGGAAGAAGTAGGTCAAATGTTTGGTGTTACTCGTGAACGTATAAGACAAATTGAAGCAAAAGCATTAAGAAAATTACGTCATCCATCACGCTCTAGAAAATTAAAAGATTACATGGTTGAGTAATGTTTTCTAAAAGAATAATTGAAATAGCGAGTTTAATTCCTATTAAATCTAGCGTCGTTGATGTTGGATGTGATCATGGACTATTAGATGTTTATTTAACACTTAATAGAAAATGTAAATGTATCGCAAGTGATATTAATGAGAATTGCTTAAATCAAGCTAAAACTAATTTTAAAAAATTTGGATTAACTAAAGAAATTAAAATAGTTAATACTGATGGATTAAAAAATATTGATTATAAGAATAATGATTATATTGTAATTGCGGGTATGGGAACTACAACTATTCTAGATATATTAGATAATAATCATGCTGATAATTTAATTATTCAAAGTAATAATGATTTAATTACATTACGAGAAGAATTATCAGATGATTATTGTATTATTGATGAAAAAATAATTAAAGAACGTGATATTTATTATGTTGTATTAAAACTAAAAAGAGGTAAAAGTAGATATAATGATTCAGATTATATTTTAGGACCAATTATTAAAAATAAAAAAAGTGGTTTATATAAAGAATATAAAGAACACTTATTAAATAAATATAATAAAATATATAATGAAGTTAAATATAAAAATTTAGATAAAAGATTAGAAATAGGAAGAATCATTAGAAAAATAAGAAAATACTGTTAAACAGTATTTTTTTTACATAAAAAACGTTGGTAAAGAATTATTATTAGTATCAACACTATTATTATCATCAACTATAGTATTATTTGTATTATTAGTAGTATTTACAGTATTATTAGTAGTTTGACTAGGAGAATTATTTATATCCGTTCTTTTAAATTCATTCATTACTTTAAACATTGTTTTAGCATTTTTCATAATAGGACTTACTTGTTTTATTACGGGTATTGCTTGATTAACAATACCTAAAGTTCTACTAGTATTATTAATGATACTTCCAAAATTAATACCTCCTAATAATTTACTAAATAATCCAGTTTTTGTAGCGGTTGGTAGGATACTAGAATAATATGGCATTCCACCCATCATATAAGGATAGTAATTCATAAAGTAATACTCCTTTCATTTAATTATATGAAAAAACCTTTAAAAGTTTATAAAATATAATAAAAACACTTGTAAAAGATATAAAAATAGTGTATATTCTTATTAGTACTTTTACTTGGAATGAAACATCTCCGATTCATTCTAGGTATAAGTGAATTTATATGAGAGGAGAAATAATATGGCATTAAATAAAAGTGTTAAAGCTGAAATCGTTAAGAAATATGCTAGAAGTGAAGGGGACACAGGTTCTGCTGAAGTTCAAATTGCAATCTTAACTGAAGAAATCAAAACTTTAACTGAACATTTAAAAGAACATACTCATGATTTCCATTCAAGAAGAGGTCTTCTTAAAAAAGTAGGACAAAGAAGAAGTTTATTAAACTACTTATTAAAAGAAGATGTTACTAGATATCGTGAAGTTGTTAAATCATTAGGTTTAAGAAAATAATTAAATAATGTAGGCGCTCTTTTTTGAGTGTCTTTTCTTTTAAAAAATAGGAGGATATATGAAAAAACTTGTCCTTAGAACTTCTTGCTATGAAGGAATAAAAAATAGTAAGTCAATTACTATAGTTCATAGTCAAGAACATAAAAAAATAGTAAAAGAAGCAAATCAAAAAATAAAAGAGTATAGAGGAAAGCAAATACAAGCTTTAGCAAAAGCTGAAGATTATTTTGTATTATAATAGGAGGTAAGTATGAAAAAATCTTTTGAATTAGATTTTAGAGGAAGAAAATTAGTAGTAGAACATGGAGAAGTTGCTAAACAAGCTCATGGTGCTGTATTAGTTAGATATGGTGATACAGTTGTACTTTCTACAGCTGTAGTATCAAAAAATGCTAATATATTATCTGATTTCTTTCCATTAATGGTTTTATACCAAGAAAAATTTTATGCAGTAGGTAAAATCCCAGGTGGATTTATTAAAAGAGAGTCACGTCCAAGTGATGCTGCAACATTAGCTGCTCGTATGATCGATAGACCAATGAGACCAATGTTCCCTGAAAACTTTAGAAATGAAGTACAAGTAGTAAATACTATTTTATCAGTAGATAAAGATAATAGTCCTGAAATGACTGCTATGTTTGGTTCTTCATTAGCAACTTCAATCAGCCAAATTCCATTTGATGGACCAATTGCTGGTGTTAAAGTAGGTCGTGTTAATGGTGAATTCATTATTAACCCAACTGTTGAAGAAATGGAACAATCTGATATCGAATTAACAGTTGCTGGTACTAAAAAAGCAATTAACATGGTTGAAAGTGGTGCTAAAGAAGTATCTGAAAAAGATATGTTAGAAGCATTAATGTTTGGTCATGATGCAATTATTGAATTATGTGAATTTGAAGAAAAGATTATTAAAGAAATCGGTCAAGAAAAAATGGAATATGAAGTTCTTGAAATAACTGATGAACTTAAAAATCATGTAGAATCTTTATTAAAACAACCATTAAGTGATGCAATGCATAGTGATTTAGAAAAATTAGCTAAATATGCTGCTATTGATAAAGCAAAAGAAAATTGTATTAATGCTATGACAGAAGAAAATAGTGAATTAAGTAAAGAAGATTTAAATGTTTTACTTACTAAAGTTCAACTTGTTATGTCAGAAATTGAATATGAAATCTTTAGAAAAATCGTAGTAAAAGAACATACTCGTGCTGATGGAAGAAAAATGGATGAAATTAGACCATTATCAACTGATATAGATATTCTTCCAAGAACACATGGTTCTGCATTATTTACTCGTGGACAAACTCAAAGCTTAAGTATTACAACTCTTGGAGCTTTAGGAGAACATCAAATATTAGATGGTCTTGGAATTGAAGATGAAAAGAGATTTATGTTACATTACAATTTCCCTCAATTCTCAGTTGGAGAAACTGGAAGATATGGTGCTCCAGGAAGAAGAGAAATTGGA
>DAOPJC010000062.1:0-6434 GCA_035399485.1 Bacilli bacterium | reverse complement strand
CATCCAGCAGTTGGTAATTATCATAATACTTTAGTAAATGGATTACTATATCATTCAAAAGAACTAAGTGATATAAATGGTGAATTTAGACCAGGAATTGTTCATAGAATAGATGCATATACTACAGGTTTATTAATGGTTGCTAAAAATAATAAAGCTCATGAATCATTAGCTCACCAATTAGAGAACAAAACTATATATAGAATATATTATGCCTTAGTATGGGGAGTTATTAATAATGATACAGGTACTATTGATGCTCCAATAGGTAGAGATATAAAAGATCGTAAAAAAATGGCAGTAATAAGTGATAATAGTAAAGAAGCAGTTACACATTTTACTGTTCTTGAAAGATATAAAAATGCTACATTAATAGAATTGAAATTAGAAACAGGTAGAACACATCAAATAAGAGTACATATGAAATATATAGGTCATCCAGTTGTTAATGATTCAGTATACTCTAATAAAAAATTATTTGATAATAGTGGACAATGTTTACATGCTAAAAAAATAGGATTTATTCATCCTACAACAAATAAGTATTTAGAATTTGACAGTGAACTACCAGAATGTTTTACAAATATTCAAAATCTTTTAAAAGCAGAATAGGAGGTTTATATGGAAACATTAAGTATTAGTCAAAATGATGAATTAATAATGAAATTATTACATTATTTTGTTACAGAACAAAATTATAATCCTATTATTTTAAAGGGTGCTCAGAATGAAATTTGGTTAGAAAATTTAGAAGGAGATTATAAAATAGTAAGATTAGTCTCTAACTATATACATAATAATGATCAAATGGAAATGGATATATATCGTACTGAACAAATAATGAAAAGAATTAAAAAGAAAACAATGTCATTTAGTATGAATGCTTTAAGTATATTTGTTAATCTAGGTGATAATGTAGAACTAGAAGATAATATTGGAAATATAGACTGTGTTGATATAAAAAAGATTGAAGATTTAAATAAATATGAATTTGTTTTAGATGAATTTCCTACTATTATGAATAAAATAGATTTTAAAGAAGAGGGAATGGATTTATTTATTAAATTAACTACAGAAATTGGCGCTAAAAATGATAGTGATGCTAAAAAAGCTGAAGATATTTTTACTAAAAAAGATCCAATAATTACTAAAATATTATTATTAATAAATATAGTAGTTTTCTTATTACAATTTGTTTATGGACAAAATAGTTTATTATCATTTGGAGCTTTATATGGTCCTGCTGTTAAATCAGGAGAAATATATCGCTTATTTACTGCTGCATTTATTCATATTGATATATTACATTTATTATTTAATTGCTATGCATTATATGTAATAGGACCTCAAATAGAAAATTTCTTTGGTAAATGGAAATATTTAGGTATTTATTTATTTAGTGCTGTATGTGGTAATATGTTATCAATAATGTTTAATCCATCTACTGTAAGTATAGGTGCAAGTGGTGCAATTTTTGGTATTATGGGTTCATTAGTATATTTTGGATATTATTATAGAACTTACTTAGATGGTATAATGAAATCACAAATTATTCCTATGGTATTATTAAATTTAATATTAGGTTTCTTAGTGCCTGGTATAGATGGATTTGCTCATTTAGGTGGTTTAATAGGAGGAGTAATTATTTCTTCTGCAGTAGGTATTAAATATAAATCTAAATTATCAGATATTATTAACGGAATAATAATAGCTTTAATATTTATGGGATTCTTAGGATATATGGTATTTATACATTAGTATAAATACTTTTTTATTTAAATATGTTATAATGTATATAGTATATAGAAGGAGAATGATGTATGAAATACTTTGAAAATGATGGTAGTATAACACCAAATAATTATTCAAAATATAGAGAATATGTATATAAAGTAATGAAAATCTTTGCAGGAGATAAAAAATACTTTGAATACATAATAGAATGTAGCATTCTAGATATAGAAATTATTGTAGAAATAGAGGAATATATAGCTTGCCGTACTAAATCAGATGCAGAAAGAAAATTTAATCATCTTGTTGAAAAATTTAAATCAGAATATCAATATCTTAGATTATTATCTATTGAAGAATATTATCATAATGATTATAAAAAGTATTTAATAGAAAAATCTAATCCTGTTGTGACTGAAAATATTTCTACTGATGAAGATAAAATGGAAGCAGATCCAGACGATTATATGTTACTTACTGAAGAAGAATTAAGTAATTCAGTAAATAATGATGAAACAGCTGTATTAAAAAAATATTAAGGATAATATGAATAAATACTTAGAAGATTTTTTAAATTATTTAGAAGTAGAAAGAAGATATTCTAATGAAACTATTATAAATTATAGAATAGATATAGAACAGTTTATTAAATATTGTAATGAAAATAATTTATTAAATTTTTCTTCAATTACATATGAAGAATTAAGAAACTACTTACAATATTTATTTAAGAATAATTATAGTAATAAAACAATTTCTAGACATATTAGTTCATTAAGAAGTTATTATAAATATTTAATAAATAAAGACATAATAAAAACTAATCCAATTGAATTATTGAGTAGCCCTAAAAATGAATTTAGATTACCAATATATTTGAATACAATTGAATTAGAAGAATTAATGGAAGTACCAAATAGAGAATCAAAAATTGGTAAGAGAGATTTATTGATATTAGAAATGTTTTATTCAACAGGTGTTCGTTTAAGTGAATTAGTAAATATAAAAATTAATGATATAGACTTCAATGAAAAATCTATTCTTATTAAAGGAAAAGGTAATAAAGAAAGATATGTATATTATGGAAAACAATGTTCCATATATTTAGATGATTATATAAATAATAGTCGTTCTTATTTATTAAATAATAATATAAATGATTATTTATTTATAAATCAAAAAGGAAATAAAATAACACAATCAGGTATAGAATTTATTATTAAAAAAATATTAAATAATAGTGATTTAAATATACATTTAACTCCCCATGTGTTAAGACATACATTTGCAACACATATGTTAAATGAAGGAGCAGATTTAATGACAGTAAAAGAATTACTTGGTCATTCTAATATATCTACTACTGGAATATATACACATGTTTCAAATGAATTATTAAGAAAAACATATTTAAATTCCCATCCGAGGGCACGAAAGGACAAATAGAAATGGCAAAATTATATTTTAGATATGGCGCAATGAATTGTGGTAAAAGTACTGCATTACTACAAGTAGCGCATAACTATAAAGAAAAAGATAGAACGATAGTATTATTAAAACCAAGTATTGATAAAAAAGGAGACAATTGCGTTGTTTCAAGAATAGGAATAAAAAGAGAAGTAGATTATTTAATTACACCAGAAGAATCAATTATAGAAGTAATTAAAGATAGATTAAATGAATTAGATTGTATATTAGTAGATGAAGTACAATTTATGAAAGAAAAACAAATAGATGACTTATTTTTAATTACTAAACATTATGATATTCCAGTAATTTGCTATGGTCTAAGAAATGATTTTAGAACTGAATTATTTGAAGGTAGCAAAAGACTATTTGAATTAGCTGATGAATATCAAGAAATGGAAACAATTTGTAGTTGTGGTAAGAAAGCTAGATTTAATGCAAGAATGGTTAATGGCGAATATACAGATGTTGGTGATCAAGTAGTAATCGATGGTACTGCAAGCGTTATTTATGAACCATTATGTGGTAAATGTTACTTAGAAAAAGTTAAAAAATTAGAAATTGACAAACCAAAGGTAAAAAAACTATAAAAAAGTGTAAAGAAACGAGTAAAATAGTTTTTTTTTCTTGTATATTTTGTTATAATATTAAAGTCATCGTGATAAAGAAACTAAGGAAGGAAAGATAATATGAAAAAATTTGTTTATGCCTTTAAAGAAGGTAATAAAGATATGCGTGATCTTCTTGGTGGTAAAGGTGCTAACTTAGCAGAAATGACTAATTTAGGATTACCAATTCCACAAGGATTCACAGTAACTACTGAAGCTTGTTGCGAATACTATAGAGATGGTAAAGCAATTAATAAAGATATTGAAAATGAAATCTTTGCAGCTTTAAGTGAATTAGAAAAAATTCAAGGAAAAAAATTTGGTGATAACAATGATCCACTTTTAGTAAGTGTAAGAAGTGGTGCTAGAGCATCTATGCCTGGTATGATGGATACAATATTAAATTTAGGATTAAATGATGTTGCAGTAGAAGGATTTGCTAGTAAAACTGGAAATGCTCGTTTTGCATACGATTCATATCGTAGATTTATTCAAATGTATTCTGATGTTGTTATGGAAGTACCAAAGAGCTTCTTTGAAAAAATAATCGATGAAGTAAAAGAAGAAGTTGGAGTTCATTATGATACTGAATTAAACGTAGATAATTTAAAAGAATTAGTTAAACGTTTTAAAAAAGTTTATAGTGATAATATGAATGGTGAAGAATTCCCACAAGATCCAAAAGAACAATTAATGGGAGCTGTTAAAGCAGTATTCCGTTCATGGGATAATCCAAGAGCAATCGTTTATAGAAGAATGAACGACATTCCTGGAGATTGGGGAACAGCTGTAAATGTTCAAGCAATGGTATTTGGAAATATGGGAGAAACTTCAGGAACTGGAGTTGCATTTACTCGTAACCCAAGTACTGGTGAAAAAGGAATTTATGGAGAATACTTAATTAATGCACAAGGTGAAGACGTTGTTGCAGGTATTAGAACTCCACAACCTATCACTAAATTAGCTGAAGATTTACCAGAATGCTATAAAGAATTTATGGCATTAGCAGATAAATTAGAAAATCATTATTGTGATATGCAAGATATGGAATTTACTATTCAAGAAGGTAAATTATATTTCTTACAAACTCGTAATGGTAAACGTACTGCTCCAGCTGCTATAAAAATTGCTTGTGATTTAATCGATGAAGGTAAAATCACAGAAGAAGAAGCTGTACTTAGAATTGAAGCTAAATCATTAGATCAATTATTACATCCAATGTTTGATGTTGAAGCATTAAAAAATGGTCATGTAATTGGTGAAGCATTACCTGCAAGTCCAGGTGCTGCTGCTGGTAAAATTGTATTTAATGCATTAGATGCTAAAAAATTAGGAACTGGTGGAAAAGGAGAACGTGTTATTTTAGTTCGTCTTGAAACTACTCCAGAAGATATTGAAGGAATGGTTGCTGCACAAGGTGTATTAACAGTTCGTGGAGGAATGACTAGTCATGCTGCAGTTGTTGCTCGTGGTATGGGAACTTGTTGTGTATCTGGTTGTGGTGCAATCAAAATGAATGAAGAAGCTAAAGAATTTACTTTAAATGGTAAAGTATATCATGAAGGAGATTATATTTCTTTAGATGGTACAACTGGTAAAATTTATGAAGGTGACATTAAAACTGTTGAAGCTACAGTAAGTGGTAACTTCGGACGTATAATGGGATTAGCTGATAAATTCAGAAAATTACAAGTTCGTACAAATGCTGATAATCCAAGAGATACTAAAAAAGCTGTTGAATTAGGAGCTGAAGGAATTGGACTTTGCCGTACAGAGCATATGTTCTTTGACGAAGCAAGAATACCAAAAATCAGAAAAATGATTTTATCTGAAACAGTTGAAGAAAGAGAAAAAGCTTTAAATGAATTAATACCATTCCAAAAAGGTGATTTTAAAGCAATGTATAAAGAATTAAATGGTCTACCAATGACAGTTCGTTATTTAGATCCACCTTTACATGAATTCTTACCAACTTTAGAAGAAGATATAATTGCTCTTGCTAAAGATATGAATGTAATAGTAGAACAATTAAAAGCAAAATGTGATGAATTACATGAATTCAACCCAATGATGGGTCACAGGGGTTGTCGTTTAGCTGTAACTTATCCAGAAATAGCTAAAATGCAAACAAGAGCTTTAATTGAAGCTGCTATTGAAGTAAATGCTGAAGATGGATTAAACATTGTTCCAGAAATAATGATTCCATTAGTAGGAGAAAGAAAAGAATTAAAATTTGTTAAAGATATAGTAATTGAAACAGCTGAACAAGTTAAAAAAGAAAAAAATTCAAATATTGAATACCATATTGGTACAATGATTGAAATTCCACGTGCTGCTTTAACAGCTGATGAAATTGCAGAAGAAGCTGAATTCTTCTCATTTGGAACAAATGATTTAACTCAAATGACATTTGGTTTCTCAAGAGATGATGCAGGTAAATTCTTAGATAGTTACTATCAAAATAAGATTTATGAATCAGATCCATTTGCTCGTTTAGATCAAGATGGTGTTGGTAAATTAGTTGAAATGGCTGCTGCTAAAGGTAGAAGCGTTCGCCCAAATATTAAATTAGGTATTTGTGGTGAACATGGTGGAGAACCATCAAGTGTAGAATTCTGCCATAAAGTA
>DAOPJC010000061.1:0-6492 GCA_035399485.1 Bacilli bacterium | reverse complement strand
GATTTTATATAATATATACTTGACATAAAGTTTGATAAAGTGTATACTTTTCTCAGAAAAGAGGTCATTTATATGTTAGAATTTATAAGTTTTATTTTACCATCATTTATTTCAATTTCTATAGACAATAATCAAAAAGATAAAGTCATCGATGTAATTAAAAAATTTGGACTATATTGTTCAATAAATAATTTAATAACATTAGCAATAATAATTATAAAACATTCTAGTATGATATTAGGATTCGATTATATTACTATTAATTTTTGTTTTAAATATATATTATTGCAAACAATTATCGCTATTTTAACTCCGTATATTATAAGTATAATTAAACAAAATATTAAAATAAATGTAGAGGTTAAAAGAAATGAAAAAAAATAATTTATTCAAAAATATATTTTTATCAATAAATCTATTTTTTTCATTTATAGTAATTTTTTTAATTTTTTTACTTATATGGGCAAAAGCTAATTATGGACTAGTATCTATGGATGAGCTAATATTTCATATACAAGTTCCATTGAAAGGTACAGATTCAAATTTAATTTTATCTGTAATATTAAAATGTTTATTACCAACTATATTAGTGTTCATTACACTATTATTTTATATTTTTTATAAATTTAATAAAAAAACTATTTTAACTATTGAAATATTTAAAATAAATATAAATACAGATTTTAAAAATCTATTTAAAAAATGTCTTATATTTATTAACATTTGCTTATTATTAGTAATTTTTCTAAATGCCAATGAAGAATTTGGCATTATAGAATATATAAAAGCTCAAAATAGTAATTCTAATTTTATTGAAGAAAACTATGTTGATTCTAAAAATATTAAATTAGAATTCCCTGAAACAAAAAGAAATTTAATATATATATATTTAGAATCAATGGAAAATACATATTCAAACTATGATAATGGTGGTATTCAACACGACAATTATATTAGTGAATTAGATGAGCTTGCTAAAAACAATATAAATTTTTCTAATAATGATAATATCGGTGGTGCACTACATTTAGTAGGAACTGCTTGGACAATTGGGGCAATGGTCGCCCAAACATCTGGAATTGGTTTAAGCATTCCTATTGAATGTAATTCCTATGATTCATATGATTCTTTTTTACCAGGTGCATATAGTTTAGGTGATATATTAAATAAAAATGGATATACTCAAATGCTTATGGTAGGATCTGAAGCTACATTTGCAGGAAGAGCTTCATATTTTAAAAATCATGGGGATTATATTATTAAAGATTATAATACTGCCAAAAAAGATAAGATAATTGAAAAAGATCATTCTGTCTTTTGGGGAATGGAAGATAGTTATTTAATTAAATATGCTAAAAAAGAATTAACTAATCTTAGTAAAAGTGATAAACCATTTAATTTTACAATGCTAACTGTAAACACTCATGGCCCAAATGGTAATTTAGAAGATTCATGTGATAAAACATACAGTGATTATTATGCAAATACTATTGCTTGTTCATCTAAACAAATATCAAATTTTATTAATTGGATAAAAGAACAAGATTTTTATAATAACACAACAATTATTATAGCTGGTGATCATTTAACAATGGCTACTACAGATATTGTTAAATCAGATAACAATTACACTAGAACTACCTTCAATACGATTATTAATTCACCTATTGAGGCTGCAAATAGTCAAAACAGATTATTTAGTAATATAGATATGTTCCCTACTACTCTAGCAAGCTTAGGAGTTAAAATTGATGGTAATAAATTAGCTTTAGGAATAAATTTATTTTCTAATGAAAAAACCATAATAGAAGAATATGGATATGAAAAAGTAAATAATGAATTAAGTAAGAAATCAAATTTTTATAATTCAAATTTTTTATATTATAAAGATAGTAAGTAATTTAAATTAATATTAAATTACTTTTTTCTTTCTATTTTATTTTTCTTTTATTTATGGTAAAATGTAAGTGTGGTGATTTTATGTTTAAAAAAGTAAATATATTAGATGAAAAAGATAAACATTTAAGAATAAAGAGTAAAGCTTTTGATACTCCTGTATCAAAAGAAGAAAAAGAATTAGTAGAACAAATAATAAAACATTTAACATATAGTCAAATAGAAGAATATTCTAGAAAGTATGATTTAAGACCAGGAATGGGGCTTGCATTTCCTCAAGTAGGAATAAATAAAAGATTGATTGTTATTGTTGATGAATATCAAAAAGGAAAATTTGATAATTATGTAGTTGTTAATCCTAAGATTGTTAGTCATTCTGAAGAAATGATAGCAGCTGATGCTGGTGAAGGATGTTTAAGTGTTAATCGTGAAGTTGAAGGTCATGTACCTAGATTTGCTCGTGTAACAATATCAGGTCTTGATTTAGATGGTAATTATATAAAAATAAGAGCTCGTGAAGATTTATCTATAGCTTTCCAACATGAAATAGATCATTTAGATGGTATTCTATTCTTTGATAGAATCAACAAGAAAAAACCATTTTATAATGAAAATGAGATTAGATTAATTTAGGAAAAATATGAAAATAAAGTATAAATTTATATTATTAATAATTCTTGCTTGTATAGCAAGTATATGTATTTATTATTACGCATAATAAATACTTTTTTTATGCATAAAAAAATATGATTACTTTTGAATCATATTTAATAAATTTATTTTAAACATATCTTTATCTGAATGTTCTTTTGATACCATAACACCTTTATATGTAACAAGTTCAGATTGATGTCCTTCACCTAATATATCTGCAGGTTCTATTTTATCAAGCATTATTATTTTATTTTGTTCATATACAACATAATATAATTTAATATTACCATGAACTTTTGAAAACATCATATCTGTAGGAAGTTTTAATTCATAAGTAACTGCATTTTGCTCTTGATTAGTTGAAACTACTTCGCCTAATAATTTGCCTTCTTTTAATGAAGGATAATATTCAAAATATAGTTTTTTATATGCAAGCATATTATATTTTTTTAATGATCTTTCAATTTTTTTGAATTCATTTTCATTTATATATTCAAATGCAAAAGCTTCTTTCATAATTAATACCTCTTTTAATTCTAGCTTGTTTATTAAAAGGCCTTTCCTTAAATTTCTATTTCAACAATAGTACATCCTTGATTAAAGTAATATGTCTTAAAGTCTATTACTTTTTTATTTTTCTTTAATGTATCACTAGTAGTTTGTCTTAAAACACCACTACCTATACCATGAACTATACAAAATAAATTATTTTTTATTTTATAGTTATCATTTATAAAATCATTAATAGCTACTCTAGCTGTTTCTCTATCATACCCATGTAAATCTATTTTAGGTAAGCTATCAATGTATATTATATTATTTAAGTGCACCATAATATTGTTTTACCTCTTCTAATGTAGGAATAGAATATCTTCCACCTACTCTAGTAACTGAAATAGCTCCAGCAATATTAGAATACATTATTGATTTTTCTATATCAAAACCACTCGCTATTCCATAAGTAAACGCTCCATGAAATATATCTCCAGCTCCAGTAGAATCTAATGCTTTAACATGTAATGAAGGCATTTTTTTAACATCACCATTTACTTCATACATACATCCTTGATCTTCTAATGTAACTATAATATTCTTTTTAAATGTTTCTTTTAATTTAGCAAATACATTTACTAATGAACTTGTATTATTATAATCAATATCTAATCCTGTTACTGTACAAGCAAAATCTTTAGAACATACAACATAATCAACTATTTTAGTTAATTCTATAATATCTTCTTTTGCTCTACCAGCATCAATAATACTTATTGCATCAGGATTTTCTTCAATTATTTTTTTAGATATTTCTACTTCTTGTCCATCAACTAAAATAACATCTGGTTTGAAATCTAAATTAATATTATTCATTTTCATTTTATTTGGTCTATAAGTTAATATTGTTCTAGAACCATTAGAAGAATTTGCTAGTATAAAACTTGAAGTTGTTGTTACTTCATCATTTATTTCTAAATAATTAGTTTTAACTCCTATGTCATTAAATTCTTTTAATATTCTTTTACCATAAACATCATTACCTATAACACCAGCAAAATAGGTTTCTATATTCCATTTTGCAAGTAGATAAGCAGCATTGCTTGCAGGACCTCCCCCACATTCAATTCTTTGTGTAACACGATTCTTAGAATTTTCAATTGGAAATTCTTCTACGGGAATAGTAATATCATATGCTGCATGTCCAATACAAATAATTCTCATTATCACATTACCTACCTTCTCTATTCTATATTATTATATTACAAATACTATTTTTTTTCAATAATATTTACTAAAAAATAATACTCTTTACAGAGTATTATTCTTGTCTACAATCTATACTAAAATTATATACATAATTTTTATGTGTTGTATCATAATCTACAAAAACACAAGAACCTTTTGTAATAAAACTTGATTCATCTCTAGGATCTATTACATCACTATCTTTTAATATTTTACTATCAACTATTTGTTGTACTGTAATAATAAAATGATCTTCTTTAGCACCATTTAATACAACGTATTTTTTAGCACTACTTTTAATTGTATTTACTTGTTCATCATACATTTTATCTCTTGAATTTAATAATGTAGAACTAATTTTAGGTATTGTTATTATACCTATAATACCAATAATAACTATAATTGCTAATACTTCTACTAATGTAAAACCTTTATTATTCATCAAATTTACACTCCTCATTATATTCATAATTATATTTTAAATTCTTATCTTCAGTTATTCTAATACAGCCTTCCATATTTTCATTAGTATGAGGATTTATTATATCAACATTATCTAAATATTCTGTTTCTTTTAAACTATCTAAATTTAAATCATAAGTTCTTGTAGTACCATTATCAGCAAATTCTACTTCTCCTGAATATTTAATCATCCAATTTTTTGTAGCATCTATTATCTTAGATATATTTGTTTGATAAGTCTTTTCTCTTGCTTCGTCTATATGTTTATCAATTATTGGCATTGCGATTAAGGCAATTGCTGTTAAAAGTACCATAATTGCTAATAATTCTACTAATGTAAATCCTTTATTATTCATATCATCACCTATTATTAATATATAACATTTTAATATATAAGTCAAATAAAAAGAATACTTAATTTTCTAAGTATTCTTTATATTTTTCCATTATTGTATGAATTTGTTTTGGACTCATAAATAGTATTACAGAGCCTTTATCTTCTTTTAATAATTCCCATGTATCATTAGATATTTTATTACCATTATTTAGTAATTTAACAATATTTTCTGATTTAACATCTGGAAAATCTTCTTGCTTTTCACGAGCTGGAAATATATCTAATATATATGATTTATCAGCTAAATTTAATACTTCAGCTAAATCTTCAGTAAATTCTTCAGTACGAGAGAATGTATGAGGTTGGAAAACAGCAACTATCTTTTTATCAGGATATTTTTGTCTTACACCTTTAATTAATGCTTTTACTTCTGTTGGATGATGAGCATAATCATCAACTAGTATTGTATCATCAATAACAGTTTCTTCAAATCTTCTTTCAGCACCCTTAAATGTTTTCATATTCTTACATAATTCTTTAGCATCTATTCTTTCATAATAACACATACCAATTACTGCTAAACTATTTAAAACCATATGTTTACCATAGAAAGGTAAATCAAAATGTCCATAATAATTATCTTCTACAAAGACATCAAAACTAACACCATCTTTAGTATATTCAACATCTTTAGCAATAATATCATTATCATCTGCTATTCCATAATAGAATATAGGTTTATTAATATCTAATAAATGAGTATATGGGTCATCACCACAAGCAATTACCATTTTTTCACAATTATTAGCATATTCAGAATAAGCATCTATAACATCTTGCATATCTTTAAAATAATCAACATGATCTAATTCAATATTAGTAATTATTGCATAATTAGGTTTATAAACTAAGAAATGTCTACAATACTCACAAGCTTCAATAACAAATCTTCTAATTTCTTTAGAAGCAAATCCATTACCATCACCAATTAAGTAATTACATCCACCTATATTATTTAAAACATGAGCAATTAATGAAGTAGTTGTAGTCTTGCCATGACAACCTGCTACAGTAATTAAATCAAACATATTAGCAATTTTACCAAGCATTTCATTATATTCATATATTTTTAAATCTAATGCATTAGCTTTTTCTAATTCAATATGTCCTTCTTTAATTGCAGTACTTCTTACTACAACAGTATTTTCATCTAATTTATAACTGTTATCAGTATATATTTTTATATTTCTTGCTTCTAATTTATCTTCAGTAAATTGATGTTCTTTTTCATCATCATATCCAATTACTTCATAGCCTAAATCATTTAATATAAGTGCAAGTGCACTCATACCAGCACCTTTAATTCCTATAAAATAATATTTCATAAATATCCTTCTTTCATG
>DAOPJC010000060.1:0-6648 GCA_035399485.1 Bacilli bacterium | reverse complement strand
TTTTTCATTGATCATAACTATAGATGGATATTTTGCTATTTTAAACATATTTGTCCCTATACCAGTAATTAAGCCTTCTTTTTTATATTCTAAAGTAGCACTCATCATTGCATTAGCAAACCCTGTTATAGGCACTAATAAACCACATCTTGCTTTATGAATAACTTTATCAAAAAAGCCTAAACAAGTTAGTAAACAACCTAAAAATATTAAAGTAACTATCATAAATATTGATGCTTGTTTTGTAGAAATACTAAATGTATAAGAATAAAAATCTATAAGAAATTGTCCTATTATTCCCATTAGTCCACCTACTACAAATGCCACTACAGCATTAGTAAAAATATTTTCTTTAGGACTCTTACTATTAACTAAATCAATATATTTCTTTTTTTCCATAATCTCACCTAAAATTATTATGTAATTAATAATTATTTTTATACAAAAAAAGCACATAATGTGCTTAATATAATTTTTGTTTAAGTTTAGCTAAGATTTTTTGCTCTCTTCTAGATACTTGGACTTGTGTCATACCTAATAAAGAAGCTATTTCAGTTTGAGTTTCATCTTCAAAATATCTTTTTTGAATTATCTCTTTTTCAAAATTATTTAATTTTTCTATTTCGTCTCTAAGCATAATTAAGTCATCTATTTTTTCTTGCTTGCTTGGAATAGTTTCGTGAAGAGTAATTTCTTTAGAATCACTCATTATTGGTTCATCAATACTCTTGACTTCCCTTTTACTATTTATTGAATCAATTACATATAATTCATCAATATTTAAAAAATCTGCTATTTCTTTAGTTGTTGGTTCCCTATATAATTTTTGGGATAATAAAATTGATACTTTTTCTATTTGATAATTAAATTTAGATATACTCCTACTAATCTTTATATCTTTATCTTCTCTTAAAAATTTCTTTACTTCACCTAATATATATGGATAAGCATATGTCGTAAATTTTACATTAATACTATTATCAAAATTTTTATATGCTTTAATCATGCCAAGTACACCTGCTTGATATAAATCATCTTTATTATTATTATTCTTAAATAAATTTACAACAGAATAAATAAGTCTACTATTTTCTTCTATAATATTATTTATATTTTCCATATTATCTCCTTATATATTAAATGTATTTAAAGCAGTTAATTCATTCTTTGATTTATATATTTTTTGATATACAATTTGTTTTTCTATATCTATAGGAATATTGCATATAACAAGATCACCATGACTCTTTTCTGTAATATTCTTTAATTTAAGTATAGATTCGAAGGAAAGTTTATCTATACTATCAACATTATATAGATTTAAAACAATATTATTAATTCCTGTCTTATCAATTAAATCATAAATCTCTTTTTCAAACTTCAAATTTGTTTTATAATTTAATGATCCAACTAATCGAATAAATAATACTCCTTTTCTAAATTCTGCATCAATATCAAGCATTTAATCACCTTCTTATATAATTTAGCACAGATAAATTTATTTTTATTCATATTCGACAAAACTAGCTATTCTTTTTTAATAATCTTCTTTTTATTGCATATAAAACTATGATTAATAATAGTAATATATACATATAAATCATAGATTGCTCCTTGATTTCTTTTTCATCTTTTAATTCAATTTTTTGTTCTTCTAATTTTTTCTTTTCAACTTTACAGGCATTAAGTTCTTCTTTAATTTCATTATTATTTTTTTCTTCTTCTAATATTACTTCTTTAATTTCTAAATTCTTTTTATCAATTATATAAGAAGAATTCATTAATTCTTCAGCAATTTCTTTTATAGTCTCTTCTTTATCATTTAAATCATTATTAATACTATTATTTAAATCATTATTAGTATTTATTACTTCTAGCTTTTCTTCTTTTAAATCTTTAATATTTTCTAATTCTTCTTCATTATCTTTTATATCTACTAGTACTTCTTTTATTACTTCTTTAAAAGGTAAAATATATTTAACTTCATATGTACCATTCTTAGTATAATCAATATTATCTATTATCTTAATATCATCTATATTAATACTTGAATATAGGATAAAATCTTTTAAATTCTTATCATTAGAATTAATCACTATATCGTCACTAATAATAACTTTATCTCTTTTCTTATAACGATATAAATATATATATTTACTAGAATCAATCTTATATATATCGGTATCTTTTTTAGCATATTCATCAATATATTCTTTATTAATTATTTCATGTTCTTTTAAATTAATTATATTTCTATACTTAGTATTATATTCACTTATATTAGTTCTTAGTTTATTAAAACAATCATTAATAGTTTTTGTTGTATCAAAAATATTTTTATATTTTCTAAAATCATCTATCTTATAATCAACATTATCATAACCTTCTAAAGTAGTTAAGTAATTACCATAATCAAATATATCATAATCTATAGCTAGATATATCTTAGTTTTAATATGACGTGAACTATTATAACCAACTATATTAATTCTTAAATTAGTATCATCTAAACTATATTTTTTATCTAAGTCTAAGTGAAATACATCATTAGGATTTAGTATTACATTTTCATGAGTATAATAAACTTTATTAGTTTTATTATCATAAAATTCTAATTTACTAATTTTAAATGTTTCATCTGATGCGTTAGTAAATACTATATAATTATATTCTTTTATAGGATTATAACTATACTCATAACATTTTTCTACTTCCTTATCTTTTTCTAATAATGATATATCATCTACCCAATTAGTTTTTTCTACTTTTGTATTTCCTGTTTCTTTAAATAAAGAATTTTCTAAATATTCATAACTAATATTTTCTTTATATAATTGATACATTTTAGTTTTTTCAACTAATGTTAAATCATCTTTCACAACAACATCTTTTTGATAATCACTAAATTCACCATAATTGCTATAATATTCCATAGCGTTAACTCTAAAACTAAATAATAATAAACTTAGAAAAAAGATTAATTTTTTCATATTATCACCTCCTTCATTTATATAATACTTTGATAAAAAGTGATTTCCTTTTTTTATAAAAAAAAGATTATACAAATGTATAATCGCTTATATTAATATTAGTTTCCTTTTCAATAATTTTATCTATAATAAAATTTTCAATTTCATCTCTTAATACTTTATCTATTTTCCTTGCTCCAAATTCTTTATAATTAATCTTATTTATTAAATCTAATACTGTATTTTTATTATATTCTATATTAACCTCTTTATCTTTATACTTGCTCTTTAATTTTAATAATTTATTATTAATAATTTTAGAAACATCTTGATCATTTAATTTATTAAAATGCACTATAGAGTCTATTCTATTTAAGAAAGGTATAGAAAAATATTCTTTTTCTTTAGAAAGCTCATCATCATTTTTCATAAAACCTATAGTTTCATTTAATTCTAATACATTTGATGTCATAATTATTATTACATTATTAAATAATATCATATTCCCTTTAGAATCTTTTATTTTACTATCTTCTAAGATTTGTAAAAATAAATTAATAATATCAGGATGAGCTTTTTCTATTTCATCTAGTATTAATACTGAATAAGGTTTATTTCTTATTTCTTCTAAAATATTTTTATTATCTGAATAACCAACATATCCAGGAGAAGCCCCTAATATTTTACTAACAGAAGATGAATCTTTAAATTCACTCATATCTATTTTAATTACATTATTACTACCTACTAACTCTTCTCCAAAAAGACGTGCTAAAAAAGTTTTACCAACTCCACTAGGACCATTAAACATAAATGAATAGCATTTATTATCATCTTTAAAACCTAATTTTATCTTTTTAGTTATTTTAACAACCTCATTAATAGCCTTCTCTTGCCCAATAACATTATCTTTTAATTTTTTTTCTAATGTTTCGATTATTTTTATATTATCATTTAATATTTCATACAAAGGTATTTTTGTTCGTGAAGATATTATTGATGCAACATCTTCCTTTAAAACTTCATTAACATTTTTATCTTTATATATTTTTAATTCTATTTTATTTATTTTATCTTGAATAATATTTTCTTCTTCTCTAATTTTTTTTGCTTCTTTATATTTATTTTTAATAATATAATCATTCTTTAATATTTTTTTATTTTCTAATTCTTTCATTAAATCATTATATTTTTTTACATATTTATTTTCTTTTAAACTAACTCTAGCACATACTTCGTCTAATACATCGATTGCTTTATCTGGTTGATTACGATCAAATATATATTTGTCTGACATATCAATAATTAAATTTATTATTTCATCATTAATTCTTACATTATGAAATTCTTCATAAATTGGTTTCAATTTTTTTAAAATCATTCTTGTATCTTCTTTAGTAGGTATCTCTATAAATACTTTTTGAAATCTTCTTTCTAAAGCTGAATCCTCTTCTATATATTTTTTATACTCGCTAATTGTAGTTGCCCCTATACATTTTAATTTATTACGAGCTAAAGCTGGTTTAAATATATTAGATGCATCTATTGCACCTTCTGCACCACCAGCCCCTACTAATGTATGTATTTCATCAATAAAAAGAATTATATCATCATTTTCTTCTACTTCTTTTAATATTTTTTTTAATCTTTCTTCAAATTCGCCTCTATATTTAGTTCCTGCAACAGTTGAAGCCATATCAATACTTATTATACGTTTATTCTTTAAGGCATTAGGTACTTCATTATTAACAATTCTTCTACTTAACTCTTCAACAATAGCCGTTTTACCTACTCCTGCTGCCCCAACTAATATAGGGTTATTTTTAGTTCTTCTAGACAAAATTTCTATTACTCTATTTATTTCTTGTTCTCTACCAATAACTGGATCTAATTCATTATTTAGGGCTTTTTTAGTTAGATCTATTCCTAATTCATCCAAAATCATTTTTTTAGTTTTCTTTTTCTTATCTTTAGTCTTAGAAAATTCTAAATATAATTCTTCTATATCAATATTCATGCCAACTAGTATTCTAATTGCGACTCCGTCGCCTTCTTCTAATAAACATAAAAATAAGTTTTCAATTGTCACATCACTATTATTATCTTTGCTATCTATAATAGCATTTTCAATAATTCTTCTTAACATTGGCGTATATAAAAACCATTTATTTTCTTTTGTACCTATACCAATAATTTTAATTATTTCATCTTTAACTTTCTTATAATTGATTTTATAATCACTTAATCTTTTACTTATATTATTCTTATCTTTTAAGATTGCCAATAAAAGATGTTCACTACCAATATATGGATGTTTTAAACTATACATTTCTTCTTTTGCACTTACTATTATTTTTCTTGCTTCTTCTGAGAAACTTCCAAACATAATATCATCTCCTATATTAATATTCTATGACTATTATGTTAAATATTTTGTCTTTTAAACAACAAAAAAGAAATATATTTTTTTATATTTCTTTTGACATTATTCTACAGTAAATAAGTATAGATCAAAAGCTAGCCATCCCTGTGTCCATCTTTCACTATTTCTGCCATATGTACCAGTCATTACTAATTTACCAGTTGAAGCATTATATGTTTTAGTTATTGCTACCTCAAATGATTTAGCACCATCTCCACCATTACTTCCACTTAATTTTGTAGGAACCATAATAAAATCATCAGCAGTTAAATTTTGATAATTAGTTAAACCTGTTGCATCATATGTAATAGAACTTGCTCCTGTATATGAGCCTAATAATGTTCTTTTAATAGTTTTAGTCCCTGCTGCAAGTCCAGCTTGATATCCATCATCATAACCATCTGTTTGACCTGCTAAATAACCAGCTTGATAATCAGATTGATGTTCTGCTGATTCACTTGTTACTAATATTCTTGCAACTGAGCCTTTAGTTGCATAATAAGTTCCATCAGTTACATTAGTAAATGAAACTTCACATGATTTATTGACATTTATTGTTCCTGTAATATCAACACGTCCTTTATATTTTAAAGTAGGAGAAGCTACTCCATTATTAAAAACATATGATCCAACATGTTCAGTTTTATTAATTATTTCCATTTCACAAGCACTCTCAACTGTCCTTACGACATTTTCCATACTTGCCTTAAAAGCACCTTTTTGTGATTCATCAATAATATTAATTATCGCTGGTATCGCAATTAATGCAATTATTCCTAATATTAATATTACTGCTAATAATTCTACTAATGTAAAACCTTTTTTCTTTTTCATATTATCCTCCTATTTAATTGGAATAAGAACTGCTTGAAGATATACACTACTACAATTTGTAGCATTAGTTGTCATTTTAACTGTTATTGTGTCACCTGGAGTTCCTGTAGCAATTTGAATTCTACTAAGTGCTCTAGTTCCTTCATAATCTTTTGTTTCTAAAACATTCATAGTCGATGAAGTAATTTGAATAGATACATATCCATCAGCTGCACTCGCCATTGCTATTAATTGAAATTTAGTAACTCCTGCTGGAATAGTAACTGTTGTTGAAGTAGTTTTTACATTTCCCCAGTTCCAACCATGATTAGATATTGAATTATTCAAATCCAATTCATATTTACCTGAATCATAATTATTTAATTGTTCTTGTAAAGTTGATATTTGTGCTTCATATTGAGCTTTCATATCATTAAAATCAGA
>DAOPJC010000059.1:0-6767 GCA_035399485.1 Bacilli bacterium | reverse complement strand
ACTTTAATAGATATAACTATATATTATTATAATCCTAATCTATTTAATTCAATAGTTCTTTTTTCAAATTCCTTATATGGATAAATATTAGGATTATAATAATATATAGTTATATCAAAATACTTAGATAGATATTCTAAAACATAACTACTACATGGTGCACAGCATGCATGTAGTAGTAATTTAGGTCTTTTCTTTTTGAAATCTATCTTATTTATTATTTCTTCCATCATTTGTTGATAATTTTTATTCATAGATTACCACTCTTTCAAAATTATTCTTCAACAAATAATTTCTTTATATTTTTTCTAGGCATTAAAATAGTAAAATTATTAACTATACTTATTTTATAAGTTGTAGTAACATCTTCTAATTTTTCACCATCAATACACCAAGCATTAACTGGTGGTTCTTTAAATTTTACTTCTAATTCACTTAATTTATGAAATTCAAATCCTTTTGCTGATTTAATATTAGAAGTAGCAAAGTAATATAAAGATTTAACTATATCTGATTTTTTAGTTAAATTGCATAATATAACTTCAAATTTATTATCATTTAATTTAACATTACGATAAAAATTATTAATTCCCGCTATTCTATTGGCATTTGATATAAGCATAAATGAATATTCACCGCTATACTCTTTTCCATCAATAGAATAAGTAATATCATATAGTTTAGTAGGTATTGAAAAACTTTTAGCTCCTTCAAATATATAAGCTAAATGACCATATCTACTTTTTAAATCCCTTGGTGTTTCATAAGGTACATTCATAAATTTACCAAAGCCTGCAACATAAACAAATGGTTTATTATTGATTGTACATATATCAATATTTTCTATTTCTCCATCAAGAGCTAATTTTAAATTTTCTACAGGGTCTTTCCCATATCCAAACATTGTTCCAACATCATTAGTAGTTCCAAGAGGAATATGTGTTAATAATAATCTTTCTTTTCTTTTTAGATTACCACTTACTACTTCATTAAAAGTACCATCACCACCTAAAGAAATAACTAAATCAATATCTTTTAAATTTTCAATTATTTCAGTAGCGTGTTTTTCTTTAGAAGTAAAATATACTATTGTTTCATATTCGTATTGAAATAATATTTCTTGATACTTATATAGGAAATCATGTTCAAGATTTTTACCACTTTTAGGATTTACTATTAATACACACTTTTTCATAAGGCCACCTCTTTTATATACACTATTAGTATATCATATTTTGCTTTAATACAATAAAAAAAGTTCTTACGAACTTTAAAATTTTAAAAATGAATTTACTTGTGATAACAAATTAATTTTTTCTTTAGCAGGATTATCTACTGGATAATCATAATCACTTACTATTTCACTATTTAATTGATTAATAATTCTTGCTCCTGAAATATCAACTGGTTGATTTTCTAAAGTGCCATATAAAAATTCAAATTCTTCATTTCTTTTACCAAAAATAGTTAATATTTCATTAATTCTTGGCATTTCTTTTTCAATTGGAAACATACCAATTTGTTCAATTTTTAGCATGGTTTTAATTCTTTCTACTATAGTTGCTAAATCTTCATATATACGTTTATTTTCTATTTTATTTAATTTAACATCATCTTCATTAAGCATATTCTTTTTTAAACCAATATGTTGCTTATAATCATCTGAATTAAATAAATATCTACTAGGATCATCCCAATTTCTATTTTTTCCATTTAAATCTAATATTTCATTAAATTCAAAATTATTTCGATAACCATATAAATGATTACATAGTTTTAATAATTCAGTAGTATTAATTAATTTTTTATCATTTAAAAGCATATCTTCTAATGCTTTACTAACCATTGAATAATAATGTACTTCAAATTCTATTAATGAAAGTTTAGTTGTATCACTAAATACTTTTATATCTTCTAATACTTTATAATTTTCATTTATTTTGCAATATTTTTTCATGAAATCATATTTACCCATACTTATTGCTTTATCTTTAATAATAGTAGTTTCATTCTTACATTTTTCATTATAGCCATAATATTGCTCTAAATATTTAACATAATCACTAATATCATTCTTATTAAAACTTACATTATAAATTATAATATTATTATCTTTTTTTATTGCTAATAACTTATTATCCATAAGATCATCCCCTTGAAATGTTCTAATATTATACCATATAAATTAATATAATGAACAATTTTTTATGTTTTTTTGACTATTTTATTATATAATTAATAAAGGAGGCGCATAATCATGAAAAATAATCAAGAAATACTTAATGTAATCAAAAAACTAAAACTTAAAAATAATGAATATAGTTTATATGGTAATATGATTGCTAAAATAGATAAGAAAAACATAAATAGAAAAGGTAAATTAGTCTTAGTAACTAGTATTAATCCTACTCCTTATGGAGAAGGGAAAACCACTTTAGTAATTGGTATTAATGATAGTTTAAATAAACTTAAAAAATCTTCTATCGCAGTACTAAGAGAACCTTCATTAGGACCTGTATTTGGTATTAAAGGTGGAGCTACTGGCGGTGGATATGCTAGTATTATTCCGTCTGATGATATTAATCTTCACTTTACTGGTGATTTTCATGCGATAACAAGTGCTAATAATTTAATATGCTCTGTCATTGATAATCATATATATCAAGGAAATACACTTAATATAGATAAAAATAGAATATTATTTAATAGATGTCTTGATTTAAATGATCGTGCACTTAGAGATATATCTTTAAATAATCGTAAAGAAAAGTTTAATATAACTGCAGCAAGTGAAATAATGGCTATTTTATGTTTGAGTGAAAATATTAATGAATTAAAAGAAAATATAAATAATATATTAATTGGTTATACTAAAAATAATAAAGAAATATATGTTAGAGATTTAAATTGTGGTGATGCTGCTACTATTCTATTAAAAGATTCAATCAAACCTAATTTAGTACAATCTTTATATCATAATCCAGTATTAGTACATGGTGGTCCTTTTGCAAATATTGCACATGGGTGCAATTCAATTATCTCTACTAAGTTAGGCTTATCTTTAGCTGATTACACTATTGTGGAAGCAGGATTTGGTGCAGACCTTGGAGCAGAAAAATTCTTTGATATTAAATGTCGTAAAGATATTAAACCAGATTGTGTTGTAATTAATTTTACAATAAGAGCTTTAAAACATAATGGTTATTGTCCTAACAATATAATTAATGATGAAAATATCGAATATATTACAAAAGGTTTTATTAATTTAAAAGCGCATATAGAAAATTTAAATAAATTTACTAAGAATATAATTGTTTGTTTAAATAAATTTCAAACAGATAAAACTTCAGAAATTAAATATGTTAGAAATTTATTAAAAGATCTAGGATATGAAATGCAAATAAGTAATTCATATTTAGAAGGTGAAAATGGTTCTATAGAACTTGCTAGAAATATTATTGAAGCATGTAAAAAACCTAATGATTTTAAATACTTATATGATTTAAATGATAGTATTGAAGATAAAATTAGTACTATTTGTAAAGAAATATATCGTGCTAATAGTATTAAATTTACAGAAAATGCTATTAATACAATAAATAATATTAATAACTTAGGTTATAATAATTTACCTATTTGTATTGCTAAAACACAGTATTCATTATCTAATGATTCTAAAAGTCTAGGTTTAAAAGAAAATTATGAAATTGTTATAGATAAATTAGAGGTTAAAACAGGTGCTAGATTTATTGTTGTTTACCTAGGTAATATAAATACTATGCCAGGCTTAAATAAGTCCCCTAACCTAGAAAAAATGCATATTAATAATAATGAAATTGAAGGTGTAATATAACCTTCATTTTTTTGTAAAGTTATGTATATCATATTTTATTAAGAAAAAAGTTTTGATATAATTACATAATAGAGGTGGCATATGAGTGAAGATATCGAATACATAGAAAAAAATAGTAATAATTTTAAATATAGTATTATAAATATTCTTAATCTAGATACTAACATTATAGAAACTAGAATTAATGAAGAATTATTTGATACATATATAAATAATATATTAAAAAAAGAATTAAAAGATAAAGAATTAGAAGATATCTTATTTAATCCTATTATTATTAAACTATCTAAAAATATAAATGTATATAATAAGTATGCAACTGATATAACAAAACTAAATCATAAAGAATATATTGATAAAATTAAAAAGATTTTAAATTTAAAGAAAAGTTTTAATATAATTTCTAAATATGTAAAAGATTTAGAAGATGTTGATTATAATAATGAAATAGAAAATTATATTTTATTATTATATGCTAAAAATATTTTAGATAATAAATTAAATAATATTAATGATCAAAAATGGTTTATTAATTATATAATAAATTCTAATGCTTCTAAGCAAAACTTATTATTTGATGTTATTTCAATAACTAATCCAAATATTAAAAACATTAAACTATTTAAAAATAAAAGATTTAAAAAAGTAATAGAAATTAATAATTATTATAATCATAATATTATATATATAAATTTAATTATATTTAATGTTATTAAAAATACTAAAGGTTTTGAAGAAGCATTATTATATTTAATTAATTCTTGTCTTAGAGAATTACAAAAGCATATTCAAAAAAGTTATGAATACTCTATTACATATGATGATAATATGTATAGATTTATAAAAGAAAATATAATTTATTTAGAAGATAATAATTTTTATAATAAAAATATAAATTATTTTGATACTAAAATAAATCTTGATGAAAAAACTAATAATATGATGAATGAATTAATTAATAATCCATTATTTAAAGACTTTAATTTAAAAAATGATAATAATACTAATAATAAATTGTTGAAGAATACTAAAAATTATAATTTAGTAGATAATTATATAGATTCTATATTAATTAAAAAACATTTTATATTAAAAGAATATCCTTTATTACAAATGGAATATAATGATAATGGTATTAGAAAAGATATAATAGAATTAATAAATATTAAAAAAGATAAACTTAATTTTTATAATAATCAAATTAATAATTATAAAGAAATACTTAACAATGACGAAATGGATAATATTAAGATAGATATTAAAAATAAATTAGATTTACTTAATAATAATTATAATGGTATAGTTAGATGTCATAATAAAATGATTTATAAAGCTTTAAAATCTATACCTATTTCTAATTTAAGTAATTATTGTAAAAATTTAGATGAAGATATTATAAATGAATTTAATGAAGCTGTTCTTCAAGAAAAAAATGATTTTATTAAAAAAATAGAAAGTAATCGTAAAAAGATATTTAAACCTACTACTTTCTTAGAAAATGAACAATTTTTAACTAAAGAATATTCTTTATCAGCAAGATATGAATCAAAAATTAGAGACATAAAAAAAGAGAGAAACTCTCTTTAATCAAATAAACTTAATTGACCAGGAATCTGGTCTTTTTTTCTTACTAAAACTTTTGGTATACTAAATCTCTCATCTGGATTTTGTCTTTGATATAATTTAGGATCAATTCTTTTCTTATAATCATACGCTAAAAACATTGCTAAATCATGTATTTTACGATAATTATATTTAAAAGTTCCATCATTATTTAATTTATATGAATTTTTAGAAGAATCATATACTGTTACTTCCCTAATAACAAAATTTTCTAATATTCTATCTATATTAATAGAATAATCACCATTTAAATAATTTCTTATTAACATAATATTATTCCCATTAGCATAACTATTCTTATAATGATTACAAAGTTTTTCAAGTAATGCTTTATCATTTTTATTATTAATTAAATATTCATTGATATTTTTTATATCCATAAATAATAGATCATCTTTTAAACACATTTCATATGATAAAGTTTTTATTAAACCTCTAGATAAATATCTAATATTTATCTTTTTATTTACATCTTCATATTCCATCGCATTTATTTCTAATAATTTCTTCTTTAAATCAATTGTACTAACAAAATTAGAAGTAAATTTATCAATATCTTCTAAAGAATGATTATTTAAAGAAGCATAACTTTCTTTATTCCATATTATTTCTTTAAAACTATTATTATCCTTAACAGATAGCTTATAATTAACCATATTATCCCCTCGTACGCATTATTCTAACACAATTCATATATTTAATCAAATCAATAAAAAAACTGATATAAATCAGTTAAATGCTTATTGGTAGTCTGTATGGGTTTCGAACCCATGAATACTGCCTTGAGAGGGCAGCGTGTTAAACCACTTCACCAACAGACCAAATAATAATGTCATAACGACATTATTAATTTTATCATAATTCTTTTTTGAATACAATACTAATTACTTAACTGTAGGTAAAGTTAGTGTTGCATAATATACATAACCTGCAGTACCATTATTTACTTTTACTTTATTACCACATACTGCAACTAATATACTTTTAACATTAGTTATATTGGAATAAGCTGGAGCTACAGTTTGATAAAAAAATTCCCTGAAGTAGCATATTCAGTTGGTATAGTTGCTACATCTACATAACTTGAGGCCTCAGTTGTAACACTAATCGGAATATTAATTGTAATATATCCATTTTTATATACACCAGCATATGCAGAATATTTATAATATGAATTACTTATTGGAGTTAAAGTAAAGCTTTTATAAGCATTTGCAGTTTCTGATGTTGTTATTTTAGTATTTATAGTATTTACACTACTTTCTAAATCAGTAGTCTTAGTTTTTAATTC
>DAOPJC010000058.1:0-6845 GCA_035399485.1 Bacilli bacterium | reverse complement strand
GTGATATAGTTACAAAAGATACTGTAATAGGATATTCTGGTGGTGATCCAAGAGTGACTACTTGGGATTCTTGTTCAACAGGTGGACATGTCCATTTATCAATGTTATATGGACGTGTAGGAACAGATTATTTAGCTTGGAGTTCAGGATTCTATTCAAACTTAATAGATCCAAGACAAGTAGTAAATTTACCAGAATTACCTGGTAGCTTCAGTAATCGTACAACTAAATATTAATCGACATATTTATTAAGAAAATAATGATATCATTAAATTGGTGATAACATGAAAGTAAAACTATTTGATGAAAATCATGAAAAAGATTTAGAAGAAGCAATAAATAAATTTTTAGATAGCAATGATATTGATGTAGTAGATATAAAATTTTCTACATCAATTGGTATCATTGGGGAAGAACAATTATATTGTTTTTCGGCTATGATAATATATAATTAAAGAGTGGTGGTAGTATGGATTTTGTTAATATAGATTTAATAGAAAAATTAAAGAAAAGAAAAATAGCATTGAAAAAAGGTGCTTATGTAGCTGTAATTGCGTTAGAATTGGGCATGACTGCGCCAATTGGACAACAAGCTAATGCAGAAGAAAATCATACAACAGTATTTGAAGAAATTTATGGTTCTGAATATCAAAAAGTTTATGGCTCTTATACAATTATGGCTAATGATACATTAGATTCAATCGCAGATAAAATATTAGAAGAATATGAATATACAAAATATTATTTAACAAAAGATGAAATAATAAATGAAATTATTAGAACAAATCATTTGGGTGATAATATTGTTGAAGGTGATTATGGTAAATTAATCATGTTCCCATATTATTTTTCAACAAGAGAACTAGAAGATAATACTAGAAAAAGAGAAGAACTAGAAGAAAAAGCTAGTATGATGGATGATTATCAACAATATACTGTAAAAACTGGTGACTCTTATTGGAGTTTAGCACGTATGTATACAACTGATAATAATGAAATAATTGCTTTAGTAAATAAGATACAAAGATTAAATGATTTTGATAATTTAATAGTAGGTGAGGTAATCACAATTCCTAATCTAAGTAAATATCAATTATTAAATAGTATAGAAAATGAAAATGAAATTAAATCTTTATGATTTAATTTTTTTGTGTTAGAATATAGAAGGTGATTTTTATGAAGGGTAACAATTTAAATTTGTCATTTTCATTAGAACAAATATATGAAGATGCTAGTTTTGAAATAAATGATTATGATAAAGTTGGTATTGTTGGTGTTAATGGTGCTGGTAAAACAACTCTTTTTAAAGTCATTTTAAAAGAGCAAGAACTTGATTCAGGAAAGATATCAATAGTAAATAAAAAAGTTGGTTATTTGCCACAAGAAATAGTTTTAGAGGATAAAACTATTACAGTATTTGATTATATTATGAGTGCAAGACCAATAAAACAATTAGAAGAAGAATTAACTAATCTGTATTCTATAGTATCTACTAAATCTATTAAAGAACAAGATAAAATAATGAATAAAATAGGAAAAGTTCAAGCTAAACTAGAATACTATGATTATTATAAAGCAGAAAATATAATGTTAGAATTAATTGATGATATGAAAATAGACCCAGATTTATTAGACATGTACTTATGCGATTTATCAGGAGGTCAAAAATCTAAAGTGGCTTTTGCTAGACTTTTATATTCTAATCCTGAAATATTATTATTAGATGAACCAACAAATCATTTAGATGTTACTACAAGAGATTTTATTATAGATTATCTAAAAAATTATAAAGGAATGGTTTTAATAATTAGTCACGATACAGAATTTTTAAATAAAATAGTTAATAAAATAATGTATATTAATAAAAGTACACATAAGATAAATATATATGATGGTAATTATGATGTATATAAGAAGAAATTAGCTTTAGAAAAAGAGTTAAAAGAAAGACAAATTGAAAAAGATGAAAAAGAGATAAGAGAATTAACTAGTTTTGTAAATAAAGCTAAAAATGCTTCTCAAACTAATCATAATTTAAAAAGAATGGGAAAAGATCGTGAAAAGAAATTAGAAAAGAAATTATCTACTCTTCAAACACGTGATAAAAAATATAGTAAACTTAATTTGAATATAAAACCATATAGAGAAGGTTCAAAAATACCAGTAAAAGTTAATAATATTATATTTGGTTATACAGATAGTAATTTATATAATAATTTATCATTTATTATTAATAATAAAGAAAGATTTTTAATAGTAGGTGAAAATGGTGTAGGTAAATCAACATTATTAAAATTAATTATTGGTAATCTTAAACCAAAAGAAGGTACTATATGGTATGGAAATAAAACTGATATAGCTTATTATGCTCAAGAACTTGAATTATTAGATTCAAATAAAACAATCTTACAAAACATTGATAGTAAAGATTATAGTGAAAGAGAATTAAGAACAATATTAGGTAGCTTTTTATTCTATGATGATGATGTGTTTAAAAAAATTAGTGTTTTATCACCAGGTGAAAAAGCTAGAGTTGCTTTATGTAAAATATTACTTGCTAAAGCTAATTTGTTAATATTAGATGAACCAACAAATCATTTAGATCCTGAAACACAAGAGATAATAGGTAATAATTTCAAAGACTATGAAGGCACAATCATCGTAGTAAGTCATAATCCTTCATTTGTGGATAAAATAAATATAAATAGGATGTTGATACTTCCTAGTGGTAAAATAACTAATTATTCTAAAGACAAATTAGAAAAATATTATAAAATTAATAATTAAAAAGTTGACAATTATTAACGTTAGTATATAATATTAATACACAGGGGGGGATATTATGAAAAATTATGATGTATATGTAGGTACAATAAGAAAATGTATTAATGTAGATGGATATAAAAAATACGGTAATATAAATAACGAAATTAATGAATATAATGATGGTGAAGTATTTGCTAGAGTTTATGAAGCAGATGCTATATTACTAAAAGCAAAAAATGGTTATGTATGGTTAAAGGATGTCACAAATGCAGTTGAAGAAACTTTAACAGAATTAGGTGTATTCAATAAAGCCTTACCTGATTATCCATTAAATGATGATGATTTATTTGTTGAAATTAACTCTTTAAGACCATTCTATATTGAAATGATGAAAAAAAGAATGTCAAAATTAAACAAATAAAGAGAAATCCACATGCAAATTCATATAGAGGAAACTATAGAAAATAAAAAAATAATATAAGTTGCTTTTTAATAAAACTTATGTTATACTTTAAATGGTTTATAACTTATTTCGCTACTTCCATTTTTGAAAGTCCTAAATAATTATATAATCAAATTCAAAAAGGAGGTATAGTCATGGAAAAAGAACTTAAAGATATCGAAATCGTTTGTAAAGATTGTGGAGAAAAATTTATGTTTACAGTTAGAGATCAAGAATTCTACGCTGAAAAAGGATTTACTAATCAACCAGTAAGATGTAAAGCTTGTCGTGATAAGAAAAAAGCTGAACGTAATAATAACCGTAGATTTGATAACAACGATAGATATTAATAATAAAAGGATATATATATATCCTTTTTTGTTGAAAAAAAACGATATATATAGTATAATTTAATAGCGAAAGGACGATATTATGATAGAAAGATTACAAAACATAGAAATAAGATATAATGAAATTAATGATGAGTTAATGAAACCTGAAATAATATCAAATATTAAACAAACTTTAACTTTAACAAAAGAACAAGCATCTTTAAAAGATGCTTATGATGCATATCAAGAATATAAAGTTGTATTAAGTGGAATTGAAGATTCAAAAGAATTATTACATGATCCTGAATTAGGAGAATTTGCTAAAGAAGAATTAGATGGCTTAGAAATTAAAAAAAGTCAATTAGAAGAAAATTTTGAAATACTATTATTACCAAAAGATCCTAATGATGGTAAAAATATAATTATGGAAATCCGTGGAGCAGCAGGTGGAGATGAAGGAAATATCTTTGCTGGAGATTTATATCGCATGTATACAAGATATGCCGAAAAACAAGGATGGAAATATGAAACATTAGAGGAAGAAGCTGGTGAAGCTGGTGGATATTCTCAAATAGAATTTTTAATTAAAGGTGAAAATGTTTATTCAAAATTAAAATATGAATCTGGCGCACATCGTGTTCAAAGAGTTCCTGAAACTGAATCACAAGGAAGAGTACATACTTCAACTGCGACTGTTTTAGTTATGCCAGAAGCAGAAGAATTTGATTATGAACTTGATATGAGTGAAGTGAGAATAGATATAACTAGAGCATCAGGATGTGGTGGACAAGGAGTTAATACTACTGATTCAGCAGTAAGACTAACACATATACCTACAGGTATAGTTGTATATTCACAAACAGAAAGATCACAAATTAAAAATAAAGAAAAAGCTATTAAAATATTACAAACTAGATTATATGATTATTATGAACAACAAGAAGCAGCAAAAACAGGTGCTGAACGAAGAAGTAAAATAGGTAGTGGAGATAGATCTGAAAAGATTAGAACTTATAATTATCCACAAAATAGAGTAACAGATCATCGTATAGGATTTACAATAAATTCATTAGATAGAGTAATGGATGGAGATTTAGATAAAGTAATAGAAGCTTTAATTACAGAAGATCAAGTACGTAAATTAAGAGGAGAATAATGACTGATTTAGAATATTTAAAAAAATATTTAAAAGATAATGAATTAGAAGAAGGTATTAATAAATTGAAGCAAGGTATACCAGTACAATATATTGTAGGTAATGTTGATTTTTATGGAAATATTTTTGAAGTAAATCAAAATGTTTTAATACCAAGATTCGAAACAGAAGAATTAGTTGAAAGAACACTTAATTATATTAGTGACTATTTTAATAAAAATGTTAATATATTGGATATTGGTACTGGTAGTGGATGTATCGCAATTACTTTAAAAAAACAATTAGAAAATATGGCTAATGTAGATGCAATTGATATATCAGAAGATGCTTTAGAAGTGGCAAAAAAGAATTCCACAGTATTAAATACAAAAATAAATTTTTTCCACAGTAATATTTTTGAAAATGTTAGTAATAAATATGATATTATAATAAGTAATCCACCATATATTTCATATGATGAAGAAATTATGGATATAGTAAAAAATAATGAACCAAATTTAGCTTTATATGCCACAAATGATGGTTTATACTTTTATGAACAAATATTAAAAGATGCAAGTAAATATTTAAATAATAGAAGTATTATTGCTTTTGAGATAGGATATACTCAAGGCAATAAAATAAAAGAAATAGCAAAAAAATATTTTCCTAATTCTATAGTTAAATTAGAAAAAGATTTACAAAATAAAGATCGTTTTATATTTATCTTTAATTAAATAGATAAGGTTAGGTGATTAATATATGTTTGAAAATGTAGTTGAATTATTAAAGAAAAGAAATTTAGTAGTACCAGGATCATTATTCTTTAATTTAGGTAAACTTGGTATTAACTATGATGAATTATATTTTTTAATATATATTATGAATTTAACTAATTTAGAATTTGATATGGTAAGAATAAGTAAAGATCTAAATATTAAAGTAAAAGATGTAATGAAAATTGTTAATGATTTAAATGAAAAGAATTTATTAAAATTAGATATAATAAAAAAAGGTTTAGATGTATCAGAATTTATTAATATTGATGGTTTATATCAAAAGATGGCTTTTATTACTATGAATAAAGAAGAAGAAAAGAACATTACACCTACAGTATTTGATGAATTTGAAAAAGAATTTAAAAGACCTTTAACACCTCGTGAGTTTCAAATTATTAATACATGGAAAGATGTTGGATATTTAGATGAAACTATCTTACTTGCTTTAAAAGAAGCAAGCTATAATGGAGTATATAGTATTGCTTATATTGATAAGATATTAAATAATTGGGATAAAAAAGGAATTAGAACTAAAGAAGAAGTAGAAAAAAATCGTGAAGAATTTGCCAGTAAAAAAGAAGAAGTAATCTCTATGGAAGAAGATTATGATTGGTTAAATGAACAATAAAATAATATTTAATTATTTAGAAGAACTATTTCCAAATCCAAAGAGTGAATTAAATTATAATAAAGATTATGAATTATTAATTTCAGTTATGCTTAGTGCTCAAACTACTGATAAAAGAGTTAATGAGGTTACTAGCATATTATTTAATAAATACTCTAGTTTAGAATTATTAAGAAATGCTTCAGTAAATGACATAGAAAGTATTATTAAGCCACTTGGAACATATAAAAAGAAAGCTTTTAATGTTATTGAAATAGCAAATAAATTAAAAGAAACAAATGACATGGTTCCAAATGATAGAAACTTTTTAGAAAGTTTAAATGGAGTAGGGAGAAAAACTACTAATGTAGTATTAGGAATATTATATAATGTTCCATGTATTGCAGTAGATACTCATGTAGCAAGGGTAAGTAAAAGATTAGGATTTGCTAATAAAAATGATTCAGTATTGGAAATAGAAAATAAATTATATAAAATAATATCAAGTGATAATATGATAAAAACTCATCATCAATTATTATTATTTGGAAGATATCATTGTAAGGCAGTTAAACCATTATGTGATAATTGTAAATTGTCTAAAATATGCAAAGAAAAAAGGAATTAATTAATTCCTTTTTTTGTTACTTAATAACTAAAGTTCTATTGATTGTCTTAGTTATACTACCATATTTAGCAGTATATTTTATTGTATATGTTCCTATATCTAAATTACTAGTATTTGCTAAAGCAGTTCCTACTTCAGTGTTAGAAGAATTTAATA
>DAOPJC010000057.1:0-6871 GCA_035399485.1 Bacilli bacterium | reverse complement strand
AGAATGAATTTAGGGAGATGATCAAGGGAACTGATCTAGAACAAAATTTAAAATCAATTAGTTTATTAACAGAATCTGAATATCTTAAATATAATGGTGCTAATTCATATTTAGATACTCGTACATCTATGTGGTTAAAAGATAGTAATGGAGTACTAAAAGTAGTAACTAAAGAAGGTAATGTAAGTAATGGTTCTAATAGTGAATTATATGGTGTAAGACCAGTAGTAGTAATTTCTAATAGTTTTGTTACTGGTACAGGTACATATGATAATATGTATAAGATTATTATGGATACTAACACTAAAGATATTAATAATTTAAAAAATGGTGATTTTATTAAATTAAATAATAAATATACTGTTAGAGTTATTGATAATAAAAATTTAAAAGTAGTATTACATGGTATATTAAATAAACAAGAAGGATTTTATAATTATAAATATAAAGATTCTAATATAGAAAGATATTTAGTTAATACATTTGCTAATGAATCAGGAATAAAAGAGTATATTGATAAGAGTGATCATAGTTTCTATAATGGTTATTATAATGCTGGAGATAATTATGCAAATGTAAAAGCATCTTCATATACTGGATTTATTGCTTTACCAACAATAGGAGAATTATTTAGTGGTAGTGATTTATTTATTCAAATACAAAATACTAATAATGTAGTTTCTTATTTACCATCTTTAGCAAACCAAACTAATAATCAATGGTTACTAACACCAAATAGTCAAGGTAATTATGAAATAGGATATAATGGATTAGAAAAAATAACTAATAATAATGCTTATGGTATAAGACCAGTATTCTATTTAAAAAATGATTTAGTTATTAAAAGTGGTGATGGTAGTCCTAGAAACCCATATATATTAAATTAATGATTAAAAGATGTTTAATACATCTTTTTTTGTATATTATTTTAAAAATTATTAATAATATTTTTAGGAGGAATAATATGAACGAAGAAAATAATATTAATGCTTTAGATGAAATACATAAAGGTAGTTGTATGGGGATTGATGCTTTAAATTTTGTTATTGATAAAACAGATGCTAAAGAGTTTAAAGAAGTCTTAGAGATAGAAAAGAATAAATATGAGAAAACAAAAAAACAAATAGAAGATATTTATCTTAATTATAGTGATAAAGAACCTCATAAAACTTCTACTATGAATAAGGTAATGACTTGGTATGGTATAGAGATGAAAACTATGATGGAAAGTGGTAATTCTAAATTAGCTGAACTTCTAATTCAAGGTACTAATATGGGTATTATAGAAGGTAGAAAAATACTTAATCATAAGGATTTAGACAAAGATATTAAAAAGATAGTTGAAGAGTATGTGAAGATGCAACAAGATAGTATAGAAATATTAAAAAAATATTTATAAACTAATAATTGTTGAAAACTAATAATAATGTGCTATAATAATTAACTAAACATGGGGTGATTATTATGAATCAAACATTAAATAATCAATTATTATTTAATAATAGACATGAATTTGTTTATAGTAGTTCTAGTAATATAAGAAATAGATTTATTAAGAATATATTGGATAATAATCCCTTTAAAAAAGAAGATAATAATAATATTGCTGTTTTAGTAGAAGATTTAGGTTTTGAAAAAAATGATGAATGTAAAGACTTAAATAATGTAGCATTATCTATCTTTTCTAAAGATTATTTAAATCTATCAATTGCGTATGAAGTAATAGATCAAATAGAAAAACAAATTGGTTTTGAAGAAATAGAGAGTAAATCATGTAGATTCCTAGATGAAATAAGAGAATACTCATTAGGTATAAATAATGATCATGAAATAGATTTAAAAGATTTAAAAAAATTAGTATTAGAAACAAAAGAAAAATATTTTATGGAATATAAAAGATATATAGAAACAAAAGAACTTAGAAATTTTATAGAAGAATTACCATTAAAATATTTAGATGTAGAAGATATATTAGAAAGTCTTAGAGAAATTATTAATATAGATTATCGTTTATCTATTCTTATTTCACCTAAGAAAGAGTATATTATCCAAACATATCAAGCAGTTAATTCACTAATAAATTCTAATTATCAAAATAATTATTATGTAAAAGTAATATGTGATAAAAATAAATGGGAATCATATTATGATTTAAATGGTACTTTTATTAAAAATATTGATGATTATGATACATTATCATTAGGTAAAATAAAAAAATTAGATTTAATCTAATTTTTTTTGTATAATGATATTGGTGATAATATGAAAGTAATTACTATAAAAGAACCATATGCTTCATTAATTATTGAAGGATATAAGGAATATGAATTTAGAACACGGAAAACTTCTTATCGTGGAGAAATTTATATACATACAAGTATTCAAAGTGATAAGAACGCTATAGAGAAGTATAAGAATTTAAATATTAAGTATAATCCAGGTTATATAATTGGTAGAGTAGATATTACTGATTGTATTCTTGTAGATGATGAATTTAAAGAAGTATTAAGGAAGAAAAATAGTAATCATATATATGATAATATTCTTAAAGAAGAGGGTAAAATATATGCTTTTAAAGTAGAGAATAATACTAGAGTTAAACCTATAAAAACTAAAGGTAAATTAAGTATTTGGAACTATGAAAACTAGAATTTGCATTTTTTTCTAAATGATGTATAATAATTCCACTTGAAAGAGGGGGAGTAAAGTGATAAAATTAGAAAATTGTGATCAATTAAAAGCATTTTTAAAAAAAGAATCTAAAAGATTAAATATCAGTATTACTAACGTTTATAATACCTTTTTTTCACGAATATTATTATATAAAATAAGTAAGCATTATTATGCAAAAGAATTTGTAGTAAAAGGAAGTTTTGCTCAATTTGTTCATATAAACAAATTAGTAAGACCAATTACTGATATAGATATAACTACAACAGATAATAGTTATAATGAATTAATGTATTTATTTCAAGCTATTAATTTAGAAGCAACAAAGGAAAATGATATTAGATATGACGTTAATAAAAAAGCTCAAACTTATACAGGAATAAATAAATTTGGTTTAACAGCGAATTATGGAAAAATAAAACATCCAATTGGTATAGATTATAGAGAAAATCATCCATGTATATATGAAAGACAAATTAAACCTGTTCCTACTATATTTACTGGTGATGAGCCATATAATGTCGTTGTACCTTCAATAGAAGAAACTTTAGCTGAAAAATTATGTATTATCGTAGAAAGTAATAAAGAAGATATGATTAATACACGTGTAAAAGATTTTTATGATATATATCAATTACATGGTGGTGAATATGATTTAGAGAAATTCTCATTTTTCTTCGAAAAGATGATTATAGGTAGAGGAAATATTAAAAGTATAGATGATTTATCAACAAGTCATTTGTCTCCTAAATTTGTTTCTGAACATCAAGAAATATGGGAACATTGTAAGAAAAAATATGAATTCTTAGATGATGAAATTGATTTAGAAGGTTCAGTATATTATACTAGAGCAGTATTAAGTGAACAATTACAAAAAGTTCGTCAAGGAATAAATAAAACTTATGTATATGAAAAGAACAAATAATAATTATTTGTTCTCTTTTTTTATTAATTTAGCGTGCATTACTACTTTATCATTATTGTCATAGCAAGTAGATAATGTTAATATTTTATCAGTTGTATTTATAGAAGTATTAAAATCATAATTACTTCTATTTTTTATTAGATCAAGAAATTTTTTATATTCATTATCACTATTAAAATTAATCTCTAAATAATCTGAAGTAGTAGGAATACGATATACACTAAATACTTGCCATAAAGTATTTTCATATTCAGTAGACATTCTAATAATAAAATTATTACTATCTTTAAGCCAATCATTAGATAAAATATTTTTTAAAGTACCAAACATTATTTTATCTAATCTTCCATGGGCATAAAGAATAGTATTTTTATCATTACTATTTAAATTATTACGATAATCTAGAAAAACCCATCCAGCATTATTATAATTCTTATCAAGAGCGTGATTTAAGTAAAAACTATTATCTTTTGTTTGAACAAAAGGATAATTAATATTAGTACCAGCTACTTGTATCCATCCATTTATTTCATTATTGATTTGTTTCAAATTTTTAAAATCTACATCAATAAGATTAGTCTTAATATAATTATAATACGGATTACTAACAGGTAAATCTGGTTGTTCTATAATAGTTGTATTATCATTATCTTTTACTTCTTTAATAGTAGTTTTTTTCTTATAATCATTAATTTGTTTTTGAATCTTTTTATTATCATTAAACCAATTTAATATTTTATAAGATGATATTATTAAAGTAGTAATAAAAAATATTAATAATAATAGGATTATTATATTTTTCCAATTAATTCTTTTTTTCATATTCCACATCCTATAAAGATTATATCATAATTGTTGCAAATGAATATTAAAAATAGTAAAATATAAAGTACTTGAAGGAGTATAAGTATGAAAATAAAAAGTAATCAAAAGACTAGTACAAAAGTATTAAAAATAAATCAAAGTTGTTTAAATTGTTTTAATGAAAAATGTCAAATTTCAAAACATGAGAGATTTGCTATTGATGAAAATAATAACATTAATGGATATAATTGTTTAGCATGGAAAGATGAAGTTAAAGTTAAAACTTTAAGGAAAAAATAATTATGAATAGTTTTATTAAAAAAAATATAATAATTGAATTAGTAATAATTTATATATTAATATTAAGTTCAGTAATTTATTTAGTATTCTTTGCTAATCATAAAAATGAATATGAAGAATTACTAATTAATGTTGGTAGTGATTTTTATGAAAATTTTTATTATAAGAATATTAATAATGATAAAGAAGAAAAATATAATTTCTTAGAGAAATATAAAGATATAGGAATTAAAATAAATTTAAATAATTTAAAGAAATATAATTATGAAAAAAATTCTAGAATAATTAAAAAATTTGAAGAAAAGAATTGTAATAATGAGATATCTAAAGTAATTATATATCCTTATAGTCCATATAACATTAATGATTATAAAATAGAAGCTAAAATAGAATGTGAATTTTAACATTCTTTTTTTATATTTTTTAAAATAAAAGTCATACTAAAAATGGTGGTTAGTATGAAAAAGATTTTATTAATTATATTTATATTAATGATTTTATTTTTATTAAGAAAAGAAAAAAGTATTATAGTATTTAATGAATTAGATGTTGATAGTAATGCTTATTATATTATAATGGATAACTTAAATACTAATAATTTTAATGATTATTTTAAGGGTTTAGAAGTGTTATGCATATATCCTAATATTAATCCTATATATGAAAATAAGATAAAACTTAATTACATATATGATAATATTAATAACTTTAAAATATTTTATATAAATAGTCTTAAAGATAAAGGTTATTATATTGAAGCAAATAAATATTTATTGAATCCTATTATTATAAGAAAAGTCTTAGTATATGGAGATATTATTGATATAAAAAATAAAATTAGAGGAAAGAAATATGAATTAGTAAGATGTAATAGTTGTAGTAATTTTATTAACTAATTGTTGAAAATGGCAATATTTATAGTATAATGTATTTAGGTGATTATATGAGCATTATATGGAGTTTAATCATAGTATTATTATTACTTTTAGAGATAATGACAATTAGTGTAGTAGCTATTTGGTTCGCTATGGGAGCTAGTATCTCTTTAATTATAACTTTAATGGATAGTCCATTATCTACTGACTTTGCTTTTCAATTTATATTATGCATAGGAATAGGTACTGTACTAACATTATTATTAAGAAAAAGAACATTTGGATATTTAAAATCTAAATCAATTATTACAGAGATAGATAAACTTGTTGGTGAAACAGGGATTGTTACTAAAAAAATTACAAAGAATAATTATGGCCAAGTAAAAGTTAATAAGAAAACTTTTACAGCATATAGTGATGAAAAGATAAATGTTTCTAAAACTATAGAAGTACTAGAAATTAATGGGGTAAAATTAAAAGTAAAAGAAAAAGTTTAAACGCTTTTTCTTTTACATTTTATATACAAAAACGTTTTTAATTTATATATATTTGTTGTATAATGAAATAAGGTGATAATGTGAAATATCAAGCAAAAGATGTAGAAATTAATTATATTAATTATGGAAATAAAAAAGGGCAAAATATTGTATTATTACATGGTTGGGGACAAAATATTGAAATGATGAAACCAATTGGTGATAATTTGCAAAGCAAATATAATATTTATATTGTTGATTTACCAGGTCATGGAAGTTCAACAGAACCAACTAGTGCTTGGCAATTAAGTGATTTTGCTACTTGCTTAAAAGAAATGTTTGATCATTTAAAAATTAAAAAACCTATCTTAGTAGGACACTCAGTAGGTGGAGAAATAGCGTTAGTATATGCTAGTATGTTTGAATGTGAAAAAATAGTACTTATGGATTCACCATTTAGACCAATTAAAAAATTATCACTAAAAACAAAAGTATTAAAATCATTAAAAAAAGTTCCTGGTTTAAATAAACTAGAAAACTTTGCTAAAAAACATATGGGTTCTACTGAATATCGTAGTGCTTCTATAATTATGCGTCAAATCTTAGTTAATTCTGTTAATACTGATTTAACAGAAACAGTTAAAAACATAAAAGCATCATGCATAATTATATGGGGAACAATTGATGATACAGTACCATTAGAATCCGGATATGATTTAGAAAAATTAATGAAAGATGCAGCATTAATTGAATATGAAAATTGTACACATTATGCATACTTAGAAGATTTAGGTAGAACTGTTGGAATAATCGATAGTTTT
>DAOPJC010000056.1:0-6881 GCA_035399485.1 Bacilli bacterium | reverse complement strand
ATGATTTCTCATATGCTTCTCTTTTGAGTGTCTGTTTTAATCAAACTTACTCAAATAGCTTCTTTTTTAATTGCTTTAAAATAAATTTGTGATATAATAAATTCCATTGTTATGTGATAAATTGCGAATATAATTGAATTAATTATTAAAATATATAGGAGGGATGATATAGATGGAAAGTATTGAAACTAAATTATTTCATGGTATTAATTTAGGCAATTATTCAGAATATATTGGTGTAACAGATAGTATTGATATTTTTGAAGAAATTTTAAAAACTAGAAAAATTCTTACAAGAGATGATTTAGCAGAATTAAATCCAGAAATATATAGTATTTTAAGTATGTACCATATTCAAAGTAATAATGAAGTATGCCTAGCTATTCATCCCAAAAATCCTAATAAAAATATTGAATCAAATATGTATGAGGATGCTTTCTATGATTTTATAAGAAATAATATTTCATTTGTATTTAATGAAAATATTTTAAAAAATAGAGCATATAGAAGACATGGAATGCCAAATGAAATAGAAGTAACTGGTTCAATTGAATTAGATGAAAATTTAGAAGCAATAGGTTGCTATGATGCAATTGAAAATGTTATTAGATTGGCTTTGCAAAATACTTTGACACATCGTACTAGATTTCAATTAATACATTTAGATAGTAGCTCATATGTTAGAGTTAAAAGATCTCAATATTATAATATAAAAGAAGTATTAAAAAAATATGAATATGATATTCCTATTATTGATCCACTTTATGGAAATATTATTAATGATAATATAGAAGAAGATATTGAAAAAATAGAAAAAGTAAAAAAATTAGTCAAATAAAAAGTTTCATATAATTATGAAACTTTTATTTTACTTTAATACCAAGCATACCAATTAAATCTTGGCATTGGAAGGCATCGACAATAATCCCTTTTATAGAATAATAATCAAAGATAGTTTTATTAATATGACATGTTGAAAAATCTATATCATTTAGTTTAGTTTTAATAAATTCTGTACTAGCTAAATCACAATTGTCTATTTCTAAATTTTTAATGATTGTTTCACCAAAACTAGCTTCATTTAAATCTGTATCTTTTATTATCATATTATTTATTTTAGAACTAGAAAAATTTAAATATTTAGTTTTACAATTAATGAATTGAATATCCTTTAAAGAACCATCAATGAAACTAGTACCAATCATTTTACAATTTTTAAATATAACTCTACTTATTAATTTTTCATCAAATGATATATTAGATAAATCACATTCATCAAAAATAACATCTAATAAATCAACATTAATTAATTCTATATTACTAAAATCAATATGAGTAAAAGTACAACTATCAAAAGTTATACTATCAAAAATAAGATGTTTAGAAGAATTGCAACAAAAATTTAAATTATTAAATTCTTCATTTTTAATTGAATCTTCTAAACTACTATTGTTACATATATTAATTTTTGGATTTATTATTTTCATATAATCACCTATAAGAATTATAACACATTAATATAGAAGAGAATAAATATTTAAATTTAATATTAAAAATGTTATAATTATTAAGGTGATAAGTATGGCATCAGCTCTTATGCATATGGCAGTAGCAAAAAAAGTTAATGAAAAATTAAATATGGATTATAATTATTTAATATTAGGAAGTATTGCTCCTGATTTAGGAAAAGAACTAAATATTCCACGAGCAATAACCCATTTTCAAAATGAAACTGAAAATGTTCCTATTGTAGATAAATTTATTAATAAATATAAAAACTATGAAAATAATCCTTATGAAATGGGATATTTAATTCATTTAATAACTGATGTATTATGGTTTAAAGAGTTTATTAAGAATTTTAATTATGAAAATATAATAACTCTTAAAAATGGTACTAAAATAGAAATGACAGATACTGAATTTGGTAAATTAATATATAATGATTACACAAATATTGGATCACAATTATTAGATTACTATGATATGGATTTATCAGTATTTTATAATGAATATCCATTACCTGATACCAATATAACAGAAGTACCAATATCATCACTTAGATTATTAATAGATAAAATGAGTTTAATATGTACAAATTTAGGTACTGAAAAAGAATATATAATAACAATAGATAAGATAGTACATTTTATTGATTATGCAGCTATATATGTTCTTGATGAATTAGATAGATATAGAAATAAAGGTGAATAATATGGATCAAAATTTAAAAAGAAGTATTATTATGGATAATTATCAAAATCCTAAGAATAAAGGTTTAATAGATGATGATAGTTATAATAAAGTTAATATGAATAGTGATAGTTGTATTGATGAAATAGATTTAATGGTAAATGTTAAAGATAATATTATAAAAGATATTCGCTTTGATGGGGAATCTTGTGCAATATGTACAAGTTCAACTTCAATAATGATAAGAACATTAATAGGTAAAACAGTTGAAGAAGCAATAAATGTTTTAGAAAATTTTGAAAATATGATTGAAGAAAAAGAATATTCTGAAGATGTTTTAGAAGAAGCAATTGTGTATAATGATATAGCAAAACAACCAAATAGAAAAAAATGTGCTCTACTTTCTTGGTGGGGAGTAAAAAAAATCTTAAATCAGTTAAAAAAAGATAGATAATTCTATCTTTTTTTTTGTTTTTAATATATAATTAATATGGTGATATTATGAGCAGAATTAAAGAAACATTAGATATAGAAAAAATAAAAGAAATATCAAGAATTAAAAATGAACCAGAATGGATGCTTGAATTTAGATTAAAATCTTTTGAAAAATTTAAAGAATTATCAAATCCAATATTTGGCCCTGAATTAAAAATTAATTTTGATATCATCAATTACTATAAGAGGGTTTCTGATAAAATTGCTCATGATTGGAACGATGTAGATTCTGACATAAAAAAGACATTTGATAAAATAGGCCTTCCAGAAGCAGAAAAAAAATATTTAGATGGAATTCATGCTCAATATGAAAGTGAAACTATATATCACAATATGTTAAAAGAATTAGAAGATAAAAATGTTATTTTTTGTGATACAGATACTGGCTTAAAAAAATATCCAGAAATATTTAAAGAATATTTTAATAATTTAGTTAAATATGATGAAAATAAATATACTGCTTTAAATGGAGCTGTTTGGAGTGGTGGTAGTTTTATTTATATTCCACCACATACAAAACTAGATAGACCATTACAAAGTTATTTTAGAATTAATACTAAGAATATGGGACAGTTTGAAAGAACAATAATAGTTGTTGATGAAGGATCAGAACTTCACTATATGGAAGGATGTACAGCACCTACATATACAAGTGATTCTCTTCATGCAGCTGTAGTTGAAATATATGTTAAAAAGAATGCAAAATGTCGATATACAACTATTCAAAATTGGTCAACAGATGTATATAATTTAGTTACTAAAAGAGCTATTGTTGAAGAAAATGGTTTAATGGAATGGATAGATGGAAATATTGGTTCAAAGGCAAATATGAAATATCCAAGTTGTATCTTAGTTGGACCTTATGCTAAAGGAAATACAATTTCTATAGCAGTTGCTGGTAAAAATCAATTTCAGGATACAGGAGCTAAAATGATTCATTTAGCCCCACATACTGAAAGCAATATTATTAGTAAATCAATATCATCAAATGGAGGCGTTGCTAATTATCGTGGGACAGTTAACATAACTTCTAAAGCTCCTAATTCAAAATCTAATGTCAAATGTGATACAATCATTATAGATGATAAATCTAAAAGTGATACGATTCCTAAAAATAAAGTTGATAATGACTCATCAAGTTTAAATCATGAAGCAACAGTTTCAAAAATTAGTCGCGAGAAATTATTTTATTTAATGAGTAGAGGGCTAACCGAAGAAAAAGCGAAAGAATTACTTATAATGGGATTTATTGATAAATTTAGGGAAGAACTTCCAATGGAGTATGCAGTAGAACTAAATGCATTACTTAAAAATTATTTTTAAAGTGGAGGAAAAATGAGTAAAAAGAGAAAAATTGTGTTAAGTGTTTTATTAGTATTATTACTAATAATATTGGTCTCATTTGTTGCAGAAAGATATAAAAATAAAAGAAGAAATGATTTTATTAAAGCTGCAGAAAATCATTATGAAAAACATATGAAAGGTGTAAATGGAGTTAATAACCATATAGTTACATTAGATATGTTGCAAAAAGCAAATGATAAAAATTTTAGTATTAAATCTTTAAAGAAGTGTGATAAGAATTCATCAGTAACTTTTATCATTAAGAATAAGAAAGTAACAAATAAAAAAATTAAATTAAATTGTAAATAATACAAAAAGAGTAATTATGTATTTTATAAAATGCATAATTATTTTTTTGAAAAATAACGGTAAATATTTTTTATATAAAATAATTTTATATATTAATAAAAATGTAGTTTGAATGGATAATTAAAATATTATATATTCTTTTTGGAAAGGAGATATAATATGCTAAATCAAATTGTTCTGGTGGGAAGAATAGCTCGTGATATTGAAATTAAAGATACTGAAAATGGAAAAAAAGTATCTAATATGACATTAGCTGTACCAAGAAGTTTTAAAAATATTGAGGGAGAATATGAAACTGATTTCTTACCTTGTGTATTATGGGATGGAATTGCTACTAATGTAAATGAATATTGCAAAGTTGGTGACCTAGTTGGTGTTAAAGGTAGAGTAGCGTCTAATGTATATGAAAAAGATGGACAAAAACATTATTCAGTAGAAATAATAGTAGAGAAAGTTACATTCTTAACTAGCAATAAAAGTAAAGAAAAAGAAGCAGAGTAATCTGCTTTTTATATGAAAAAATATATTATTATGATATAATTAATTAATAAATTTTTAAAAGTCACTTTTTAGTCACTTTATGTCGATATAATTATATGTAGTAAGGAGAGGTATTATGGGTAGTTATGTAGAAATTATTAAAATAGCAATTATGTTTTTTCCATTTATTGCTTTAATTATTAGTATTCCATTTATATTGATACAATATAATAAATTTGGTTCTATTTCATTTTTTAAAGCTATGATTATATATTCATTTGCTTTGTATATGATATGTGCATATTTCTTAGTAATACTACCATTACCTAGTATTAGTGAAGTATCAACTTTAACAACACCTCGAATGCAGTTAATTCCTTTTGATTTTATTTTTGATTTTATAAAAAATACATCATTAAAGATTACTGATATTCATACATATATAGGGGCACTAAAACAATCATGTTTCTTTGTGCCAGCATATAATATATTCTTGACTATGCCTTTTGCTATATATTTAAGATATTATTTTAAACTTAATCTTAAACAAACAATTATGTATACCTTTATGCTAAGTTTATTTTTTGAATTAACTCAATTGAGTGGATTATATTTTATATATCCACGAGGATATAGATTATTTGATGTGGATGATTTATTATTAAATACTTTTGGCGGTGTTATTGGATATTTAGTATCAATACCAGTAATAAAATTGTTGCCAAAACTAGAAAATATTGATATGGATTCAAGAGAAAAAGGTAAGAAATTATCTGGTTTTAGAAGAACAACTTCTTTATTATTAGACTTATGCTTATTAGTTTTTGCTACTATAATAATGACAATTATAATAAGAACTAAATATGTTTTTGAAATAACTGCTTTTATATACTATTTTATTATTCCAATATTTTTAAATAATAGTACATTTGGTGAAAGATTTTTAAATATCCAAGTAGTAGATGAAAAAGAAAATAGAAATGTAGTAAGATTATTTTTAAGAAGATTTATATTTGTAATAGGTTATATAATAATTCCTTTTTCAATTTCTTCATATATTATTAATGTAAATATTGATATAGAATTAAAAGAAATAATAGGTTTAATATATTTAGGAATATTACTATTGTTTTATGCAATAACTGGTTTAAAATATTTCTTTACAAATAAACAATTATTATATGAAAAATTTAGCAAAACAAAGTTAGTAAGCACTATAAAGTAATTGCATCTTCAAGTATAATATGCTAAAATGTGAAAGCAGGTGGTAAGATGGGTAATATAGAAATAGATAATTTCATTAAACAAATAGAAGAAAAAATGTATAATGATGATATATATCAAGAAATTATTTCACAAGTAGAAAGAGTTCAAAAAAATGGAATAATAATTAAAAATGGTAATGCTGTATATGGAAAATCTAATAAAAAAGATGGCGAAGATTTTAAATTAAGACAAAAAAAGAAGAGTTTTTTCTGTTCTTATAATAATAGTATAAAAAATAATAATATTAATGTAATAATGGAACAAACAAAATTAGATAATGGCTTAGTTAAATTAGAAAAAATTAAGAAAATTAGATCAAAAGAAATAGATGATACTTCTAAATATCAAAATATAATTATGGACTATTTATATAAAGATGGAAAATTAGTATATGATAGTACTACTTATAAACAAGAAGATTATAGATTAAAAAAGAATAATATACTTTGTAATATTTCTGATTCTAGTAATATCTTTAGTATCAGTAAAAGATGGTATATAGATAAATATGTTATTAAATATACATTAGATGCTGGATTATTTAATGATACAAAGGAAATATATTCTATTTGTGTTAAAAATAAATATTACGAAATAACTAAAGAAACATTTGAACAAATAATGCTAGGTAACATTACTATAAGTGAATTTATTAATACAAATAAACAAAAAATATTAAAAAAAGAAAGTTAAATTAACTTTCTTTTTAATTATTAAAATCATCATAGAATAATTGATCAGGTTTTAAATTGAATATACTTGCTATTTTAATAGCCATATCATAACTAAGCCTT
>DAOPJC010000055.1:0-7092 GCA_035399485.1 Bacilli bacterium | reverse complement strand
CATGATTAAAGTTTTCTTCAGATATATTAGTATTTTCAAACCATGAATCTATATCCATATAGTTTTGAACTATATTTGTTAAATCATTAATTGATACATCAGGGAAATCTTTGATTATTACTTCAGCAACTTCTTTTGCACTATGTGAATGAACATATTCTAAACCTTTATTAATTGCATTGTTAAATTTTTTAATATCTTTTTCATTTTTTTCAATATAGCTTTTTCTAGCATTGAATGTAGTATATGGAACTACACCTCCAAGTTCACCAAGAGATGCTACAATATTACCATATCCTTCTTTTTCTAAGGCAGATGCGGTAGGTTCAAATAAAGCAACATAATCCCCAGTTCCTCCAATAAAAGCACCACTCATGGCAGCAAATGCAATACTAGTATCAAATGTTAAATCGTTTTTAGTAATTTTATTTTGATTTAGTATCCATTCAAATGTCATTGCGGGCATACCACCTTCTCTACCAGCAATAATATAACTATTTTTAAAATCAGCTATTTTAAAGTCTTTTTTAGTTTTATTTCTAGAAACTATAAAACTTCCATCTTTTTTTGTTAATCCAGCAAAATTAACTAAATAATCTTTTTCACCTTCATTATATACATATATTGTTGATTTGCTACCACAAAATCCAATTTGAACATCGTTAGATAGAACAGCAGCAGTAACTTTATCTGCTCCACTAGTAAGAATTATTTCTACATCTAAACCTTCGTCTTCAAAATATCCTAAATTTTTACTTGCATACATAGGTGCATAAAAAATACTATGAGCAACTTCAGCAACTTTTATTTCTTTTAATTTATTATCTTTCTTTTTAGGCCACATAGTTAAAGGTAATAAGCATATTAATAATACTATTAATATAGGTATAAATAATTTTTTCATAAAAAAACTCCTTTCGTTTTATTATATTCTAACTATTTTTATAAGTTCGTGATATAATAAATAATCGAGGTGGGAATATGCCAGAATTACCAGAAGTAGAAACTGTTAAAGAAACACTTAAGAAAAAAATTCTAGGGAAAAAAATAATTGATGTGAGAATTTTATATCCAAAAATTATTGAATATCCAAGTGTGAGTGTATTTAAAAAAGAAATAATAAATCAAGAAATTATTGACATAAAAAGACGTGGTAAATGGTTAATGTTCGAACTTAATGATTATTATTTATTAAGCCATTTACGTATGGAAGGTAAATATAATATTAAATCTTATAACGATGAACTTGATAAGCATGAGCATGTATGTTTTAAATTTTCTGATAAAGAAGAATTAAGATATAAAGATACAAGAAAATTTGGTAGAATGCATTTAATAAATAAAAATGATGTATATAATGTTAAACCATTAAATGAATTAGGTTTAGAACCATGGGATAAAGAATTAACATCTTCTTATTTAAAAGGAAAATATGAAAAGATTAATTTACCAATTAAAACTACTTTATTAGATCAATCAATAATAGTAGGTATAGGTAATATATATGCAGATGAAATATTGTTTTTATGTAATATTAATCCTTTAAAGAAGACTAAAGAATTAAATAAAACAGAGCTAAATAATATTATTAAATTTACTAAGAAGGTATTAGAAAATGCAATAAAAAAAGGTGGTACTACTATAAGAACTTATGAATCTAGTGAAGGAGTTCATGGAAGATTTCAACAAGACTTGTTAGTACATAATAAAGAATCAGAAGATTGTTCAATATGTCATAGTATAATAAAAAAAATAGTAGTAAATGGCCGAGGTACATATTATTGTCCTAAGTGTCAAAAATAAAAAAACTATTTGATGATAGGAGAATTTTGATATTCTCTTTTCATTAAAATAGTTTTATTTTTTTCTTTATTAGCCATGTAATATATATTGCTAACACGATATTCAATATTTAGAATTTCACTATTAGTATTAGAATAACCAGTTATTATTGGTAAATTACTATTTTTTTTAATCTTGTTTAAATGTTTTTTACCATTTTCATTAAATCCTAATATTCTTATATATTCATTATGTTTATATTTACTAGCTTCTTTTTTAGTAAAACCACATAGAATATGTATTAACATACGATTAATTTTATTATATGTGTATCTTTTAGTCTTTATTTTATTTACTAATTCTTCCCAATTATTAGATTCAAATATATATTTTTTAATTCTACCTTCTATACCTTCATCAACTGTTTGATAAGAATTTAAATTATCAATTTCACTAATAATTTTATATTTTAAATATAATAAATAATCTTCGTTAAAATATGTATTATTTTTTAAGTATTTGTATACTATATTAGGCACATATTTTTTAATAGATTTATTTTTCTTTATAGCTTCACGAATACTACTTGCACTTGTAATGGTACCAGTTAATTTTTTACTATTAAAATCACTTGTTCTTTTAATACATATTGGTTCAATATTGGCTTTTTGTAATAATATTTGTTTAATATATGATATTCCTAATAAATCATTAGGATTATCAACAGTATAACCAATTTTATCATTAATTGCTTTTGATAATGATGTAGGATAATTAAATCCTTCATCTAAGTAGTTTTTAACTTCATTATCAAATTCTTTATTATTAATTTGAATACTGGCAATTTCATTTAATATTCTAATATCATTTATTTCACTACCAAATACTATTTTGTCAACATTCATATTTTTTAATATTTCAATTGCACCATAAGCAAATATATCAGCACTTTGACTAGAAAAAATAAAAGGTAATTCAACAACTACATCTACTCCCATATTAAGGGCAATTTCAGTCTTATCCCATTTATCTAATATGCTTACTTCACCACGTTCAAGAAACAATGAACTCATTACTAAAATGATATTACAATCTTTATACATTTCTTTAATTTTGTTTATATGATATAAATGTCCATTATGAAAAGGACTATATTCACAAATTATACCAATATTCATAATAACACCTCATTTATATAATATCATAAATACTATTAAATTACTTGCTTTTTTATATATTTTTAGGTATAATTTATAGGTACATCGGTGGTGATAAAATGAATATTGATATTACAAGTTTAAAGCTTAAAAGAGAACAATCTATAGAAGTTAATGAAAATGTAGATGTTCCAGTAAAAAATTTAAAACAAGCAGGAATTATTGATATTAAGAATGTTTCCGTTAGAGGTAATATTTATTCATATGGTGATGAAGATTATGAATTAGACTTTGTTGTTGATGGCATTATGACATTACCTTGTTCTATAACATTAGAACCAGTTGATTACAAATTTAGTACAGAATTCAATGGAATTTATACAGAAATGATGATGGAAATCGAAAATTTCAGTAAAAAAATAGAAAATTCACTTGATATTTTTCCTATTATATGGGAGAATATATTAATGGAAATTCCTATAAAGGTTACTTGTCCAGAAGCTACTGATTTGAAGCTATCTGGTGATGGTTGGAAATTGGTAACTGAGGAATCTGTAGGAGAGACAAATTCAGCTTTTGACAAGTTGAAAGATCTATTATAGGAAAAGAGGTGTAACTATGAAATTAAATATTCAATTATTTGCAGTACCATTTAGAAAAGTTAGCAAGACAAGTGGAAGAATGCGTCGTACTCATTATAAAATAGAAGCTAATGGAACTACAAAATGTCCAAAGTGTGGTGCTGATGTAAGACCACATAGAGTATGTGCTGCTTGTGGTACATATAAAAATAAAACTGTAATTAAAAAAGAAGAAGCAGCTGAATAGTTGTTTTTTTTTACTTTTTTTAGTATAATCAATCTAAGATAGGAAGTGTAGAAATGATTAATAAAAAAGGATTAACATTAGTAGAATTATTAGCTGTAATAATTTTATTAGGTCTTATTTCTGCCGCAATCGCAGTACCAATTGTTTCTTTAATAGGAAAAAATTCAGCAAAACTAAATGAAGCTACATTGAAAACTTTATATAGTACAACTGAATTATATATGGAAAAATATAGTAATACATATAAGAAAATTGATGGTAATATTTATTATATTACAATGGAACAATTAATTGAAAATGATTTTTTGGATAAAGATTATTTAAATGCATTTAATGATAAGACATTATCTAAAAATACTCAAATCAAAGTTACGGTTAATTCAGGGGAATATGCTTATGAGATTTCAACTAATCAAATAAATAATATAAAAAATAAGTATGATTCTTTAGATATTAGTTCTACATATAATTATAATGATGGAACATATATAATGGGTACTAATGAAAATAATTATGTACAATATAACGGATTTATTTGGCGTATTATGGGTGTAAATAGTGATGGAACAATTAGATTAGTTATGGATGAATTGGCAACTTCATTGATATACTCTGATAGTATTGGATATGATCAAAGTTATGTCAGAGAATGGCTAAATAATTATTTTGTAAGTAGACTTAAATTTAATGATATTATTAAAAAAGAAAGTTGGTATTATAATGCTCCAGCTTCTGCTTCTAATACAACTATCGATAAAACTATTTCTGTAAAAGATAGTGTTGGTTTAATATCAGTAGAAGAGTTTAATTTATCATTAGTAAGTTCAACTAGCTATTTAAAAGGTCAACCATATGGTTTATTAAATCAAAGAGGGACATATTTCTATACAACAGTAAATTCTAGCAAAGTACCAGCAAGTAGTAATATTACAACAGCAATATTTGTTAAACCAGTAATAAATATATTTGCTAGTACAGTAGTAGTAGATGGTACAGGTACAAGTTCAAGTCCATTTATATTAAATGAAAGTAATTCTGTTAATGCAAATAGAAGTTTAAAAGCTGCAAATATTGCAGTAGGTAGTTATATAAGAATGGATTCAAAACTATATCGTGTTGTAAATAAAGAAAGTGATAGATTAAAATTAATCAGTTATGATTATTTAGGTGTTAACGCAATTTATGCAAGTACTATATTTAATACTACTAATGGAGTTGGAAAAACTTTATCAACAGCGACTTTATCAAATAAATTTTTAAATGATAATGTTTTTGTTGGAGATCCATATATCGCAGGATCAAATTATAAAAATACAGTATTTAAAAAGAAAAATATTGTAAGCAATGTTAAAGCTTCAGTTCCAGTATTAGGTGAAATAATGACTACTTCAATGTATCCAGCATCTCGTCATACTGGTTGCTACTGGGCAATTAATAATTGCTCTAATTCAACTGCTTATGCAATATGTAGTACTAGTGCTTCAGTATCATCAATAAGTACTAGTTTACCAATTATATATACAGGCTATATAAGTACTACTAATGTAATTAGTAGTGGAGTTGGTACTGCTACAAGTCCATATCAAATATAAGAGGATTTATCCTCTTTTTTAATTGTGATAATGGTAATTATCAAGGTTAATATTCATAATTATTCCTATCATTATCATATAGCTTAATAAACTAGAACCACCATAACTAATAAAAGGAAGAGTAATTCCAGTTATAGGTAATAAACCAAAAGTCATTCCTATATTTTGAATTTGTTGATATATGAGTATTCCTACAAATCCTATAATAATATATTTATTAGTTTTATTAAGCGTTTTAATAGATATATTAATTAATTCTAAATCAAATAAGGTAATAATCATAATTAAGAATAGACATCCAATAAAACCAAAATTAGAAGCAAATACGGCAAATATGAAATCAGTATGAGCTTCAGGAAAATATAAATCATTAATAAATAGATTTCCAAATATTCCTCCAGTACCGATTGCGGTTATACCATTTTTTAACTGCATTCCACTTGTATTTACCCAATTAGTTAAACGTTCTATTCTTAGAAAGAAACTACTACCTAGAATTTTTATAAAAAGATTAATATTAAAAAAATACAAAAACATTATAAAAGATAATATAAATAATAGAATAGAGAAAAATATAATAATCCATTTTTTACTTATACCACTTATATATAAAATAAAGATAGTAAGTATTAAATACATAAAAACTGCTCCTGTATCTGGTTCTAGAAATGTTAATATACATGGTGGAATTAATATTAATAAAATATATATAAACATAATAAATTCATTTTTCATACTTTTATTTTTAGTTTTTTTATTATATTTGTATATATACTTTGAAATAAATATGATAAGAATTATTTTCATAAATTCACTTGGCTGAATAGTGCCAATACCTGGTATTTTAAACCAGCATCTAGCATTATTAATGGTATCACCAAATAATAATAGTAATAATAGAATAATATTTAAAAAAATATATAAATAAAAACTATAATTAATAATAATTCTATTTTTAAGATTGATAATAAATATAATTGCAACTATTCCAATTAAATACCATAATAATTGTTTGTAGATTATTCCACTAACAGAGATATTAATATAATCAGCATTATATAACGTTATTAATGAAATAATAAACATAATAGATAAGTATATAATAATTTTATAATTAGCTTTTATTGTTTCCATAAGTTCACCTATGTTTAGTTTAAATATTAATAAATAAAATATTCAACATTTGACAATATTGCTAAATATAGTATAATTAGGTTGGTGATGATATGGAAATAATACAATATATTATAATTGCATTATTACTTATATTAGTTGCAATTGCAATTACAAGAGCAACTAGAAAAGATGCAAAAATCGAAGTAAACAAATTAGTAGATTGCTTAGGTGGAAAAAATAATATAATTAATTATGAAGCTAATAAATCAAGATTCATGGTAACATTAAAAGATATTTCTTTAGTAAATAAAGAAGGTATTCAAAAAATGGGTGCTCAAGGAATGGTTGAAATAGATAATCAATTAAAAATTATATTAGGAACTCAAGCAGAAGCATTAAAGAAAAGTATTGATGACTTAAAGTGATAAAATTTATCACTTTTTTTCTTTTTTCGACATATTATGACAGATAGATAGTTTTATAATCTATTTAGAGGTGATAATATGTATTATTTAGATGATTTAATATTTAGTACAATTCTTATTTTATTTCCTATCACTATTTACTTATTCTATATTACTAATAATAAAAATATTAATAAGGAAGAAAATAGATTA
>DAOPJC010000054.1:0-7102 GCA_035399485.1 Bacilli bacterium | reverse complement strand
TAATTCCTCTATATATTAAAGCAAATATTAATGCTAATGCATAGAATACTGTAATTATTTTATATACCCAAATTAAATCATATTTTAATAATTTCTTTAACATTTAAACATCTCCCTAAACATTTCATCTATTGATTTATTATTTTTTGTTCTTAAAGTATCAGCATCACCAGTTAATACTACTTTACCTTTATCTAAGAATATTACTTCATCTAATATTCTTTCTATATCTGATATTAAATGGGTAGATATAATTACACTTGAATCTTCACTAAAGTTAGATAATATAGTATCTAATATATAATCTCTTGTAGCAGGATCAACTCCTCCTAAAGGTTCATCTAAAATATATAGTTTTGCTTTTCTACTCATTACTAATACTAATTGTAATTTTTCTTGCATACCCTTACTCATTTTAGATAATTTTTGATTTACATCTAAATCTAAATCTTTTAATAATTTAGTAGCTTTTTTTCTATCAAAGTTACTATAAAATTCTTCAAAGAATGTTAGTACTTGATTTATTGTCATTGTTTTATCTAAATAAGTTCTTTCAGGTAAACAAGAAATCTCATTCTTACTATTAACACCTATTTTTTCTCCTTCAAATAATATCTCTCCATCTGTTGGCACTAATAAATCATTAATTAATTTTATTAATGTACTTTTACCCATACCATTCTTTCCTAATAAACCAATTACTTTACCACGAGGAATAGTTAAATTTATATCTTTTAATACTCTTTTTTTACCATAATCTTTTGATATATTAATACATTCTAATAATTCCATAATTATTCTCCTTCTATTTTATTTATATATTCTATAAGTTCTTTTTTTGTTAAACCTATATATCTAATATCTTGTAAAAAATTATTAATTTTTTCATTTAAAATTTTATCTTTTATTTTATTTATTTGTTTTTGATCTTCTGTAACAAATTTACCATTAGTTCTTTCTGTATATATTAATCCTTTTTCTTCTAACTCACCTAAAGCTTTTTGAATTGTATTTGGATTAACTTTATACAAAATAGCAAGTTCTCTAACTGATTTTAATCTTTCTCCAGTTTTTAATTTATTTGATATTATATCTAATTCTATTTTTTCTACCAATTGTATGTATATTGGTATATTATTTTCAAAGTTTAAATTCATTACATCAGCTCCTCATTGTATCACTTGCTTAATACAATAATACAACTACTATTATCTTTTGTCAACAAAAAAAGTAATTTTTTAAAAATTACTTTTTATTATATCTATTTTTTCTTTATAATTATTACTATTTGTGATATAACTTCCAACAACAACTATATCACTATTTAGGCAATCTTCAATAGTTTTATCATTAATACCACCATCTACTTCAATTAAATATTTATAATTATAAGCATTCTTTAGTAGTCTTAATTCATCTACTTTTTCGATACAATCATTTATTATATATTGTCCACCTTTACCTGGCTCTACAGTCATTACTAAAACTAAATCTATTTTATTTAAATAATCACCTAATTCTTCTATATCAGTATTAGGTTTAATAGACATTCCTACTTTAATATTTTTACTTTTGATATAATCTATTATTTCATTAGGATTATCTACTGCTTCTAAATGAAATGTAATATATTCAGGATTTAATAAAGCATATTTATCAATATATTTTTTTACATCTTTAACCATTAAATGTATATCAAGTTTATGTTCTATATTAGAAACATAATCAAATATTTCTTTAAATCCTTTTGTTTTATTAACAACAAATTTTCCATCCATTATATCAAGATGAACATAATCAATATTTAAATTATCTATTTCTTTTACTTTATTCTTAATATCATTTTTAATTGATAATATTGATACAGATAATTTCATATTAATGCTCCTTTTCTTTACTATTAATAAATTTTATATAATTATCATATCTTTCTTTTAAGATATTTCCATTTTCTACATTATCTTTTATAGCACAATCATTTTCTTTTATATGCATACAATCTTTGTATTTACACTCATCTCTTAGTTCTTGAAATTCAACAAAGTTATCTCTTATTTCTTCTTTTGTCATATCAATAAAATCTAATGATGAAAATCCTGGAGTATCAGCTACCCATCCATCATTAACATTTAATAATTCTGTATGTCTTGTTGTATGTTTTCCTCTACCTAAGGCATAAGATATTTCACCAGTTTTAATATCAAGATTATTATCTAAGTGATTTAATAATGTTGATTTACCTGCACCAGATTGTCCTGTAAAGACTGTTATTTTATTTTTTAAACGATTCTTTATATCATCAACTTCATGATTAATAATTACTTCATAACCTATCTTCTTATAGTAATCTGCATAATAATTAATATTTTCTAATTCTTTTTCATTTAACAAATCTACTTTAGATAAACATATTATTGGTTTTAAACGGTTATATTCCGCAATTACTAATAGTTTATCTAAAAGATTTGAATCAAAGTCTGGTTCTTTTACACTAGAGATAATTATTAATTGATCTATATTAGCAACTGTAGGTCTTATTAACATATTTTCTCTAGGTAATATTTTCATAATATATTTTTTATCTATATCGAAGTTTACTAAATCTCCAACAATAGGTGTTACTTTAATATTACGAAATTTACCTCTAGCTTTACATACATATAAATTATTATCATTACCTAAAACAGTATAATCATTACTGATTTGTTTTATTATTCTACCTATCATATTAATTTGTTTTAGTAGTTCCTTCTGTTGTTGTACCTTGAGTTTTAGTATCTGGTGTTACTTCATCTGTTTGAGGAGCTACAACAATTGTTATTTTTAATGTAGCATTTTCTATTACTTGAGAATCTGCTTCCCTACTTTGATATATTATATTTCCTACTTTATAATCTGTAGTTGATAATTCTGTTTTTACTAAATTAACTTTATTTGTTTTACACCATTCTTCTACTTGTGCAAGAGTATAGTTAGTAGTAAAATCTGGATACTTAATTATTACATCTGGTATATATAATATAATACTAGCTCCTTTTGCTAATGACTCACCAGCTTTTACAGATTGTTCAATTATCTTATCAGCTTCATATTTTAAATCAGCTGTTTCTTCAACTTTCTTCTTTTCAACAGTAACTTTTAAACCTAATGTTTCTAAAGCACCTTTTACTTCTAAATAAGTCTTATCAGATTTTGTATAATCTTCTATTTTAATTTTTTCAGTTCCAGTTGATACAATTAAAGTAATTTCTGTTTTTTCTTTTACTGTCCTTAATGCTTTTGGACTAGTTGAAATAATTTTTCCTTCTTTAACAGTATCAGAACTTTCTTCTTTTAATTCAACTGCAACTGTTAATCCAGCATCCATAAGTTCTTTTTCAGCTTTTTCTACAGTTAATCCTGCTACATCAGGTATTTTAACATTCTTAGTTTTTTGTAAACTTGGTATTAAGAATAATACTACACAAGTTATAATAGCAATTAACGCTACTAAACCTCCTAAAATCCATAATACTACATTCATTTTTTTAGATTGTTTTTCTTCTTTTTCTTCAATCTCATCTAATTCTGTTTTTTCTTTTTGTTTTTCTTCTCTTGTCATATTTGCTATTTCAGCTAAATCAGTTAAAGTTTTAGTTTCTTCTAAATCTGATTCATCATAACGATAAACAAGTTTCTTTTCAGTTAATCTTTCTGGATCTAAAGCAGTCTTTATATCCATATACATTTCACGTGCTGAATCATATCTATTTTTTGTATTTTTAGCACACGCTTTTAAGATAACATTCTCTATTGATTGTGGTATTTCAATATTATCTTCACATACACTAGGAATTGGCTCTCTTAATTGTTTTAAAGCTATTTCTACAGCGTTTTCACCTTTAAATGGAACTTTACCTGTTAATAACTCATACATAAGAATACCAAGTGAATAAATATCGCTTTTAATAGTTGCACCTTTACCATTAGCTTGTTCTGGTGGTAAATAATGTACTGAACCCATTACTGAATTAGTTTGTGTTAATTCACTAGCATTACTTGCGATTGCAATACCAAAATCAGTTATTTTTACTCTACCATCATCTAATATAATAACGTTTTGTGGTTTTATATCACGGTGAATTATATAACTATCATGTGCACAAGAAATTGCACTAGTTAATTGAAGCATTATATCTATTACTTCTGGTAATGTTAATTTACCTCTTCTTTTAATTAAATTCTTTAATGTTTTACCATCAATATATTCCATTACAATAAAGTAATTACCCTCATCTTCACCTACATCATACATTTCTACAATATTTGGATGATCTAAAGAAGACGCAGATATTGCTTCACGTTGAAATCTTCTAACAAATTTTTCATCTGTTGCTAAATCTCCACGTAATATTTTAACTGCAACATTTCTATCTAAGATTGGATCATAAGCTAAATATACATTAGCCATACCACCTTCACCAATTAATCTTATTATTTGATATCTATCATTAATTTTTTGACCTTTAACTATCATAATACTTTCCCACCTTTGTTTAAATATGCAATTGATATATTATCAGTTCCACCACGATTATTCGCTTTTATTATTAATTTTTCTAATTTTTCTTCTTTAGTATGATCTTCATTTAATACTTTTATTATTTGTTCTTCATCTAACATATTAGTTAAACCATCACTACATAATAAAATACCTTCTACTTCATCAGTAACATCAAAGACATCCATTTCAACATCTGCTAATGCTCCTAAAGCACGCATCAAGACATTTTTTCTAGGATGATTCTTTGCTTCTTTTTCAGTTAGTTCACCAGATTTAACAAGTAAATTAACTAATGTATGATCCATTGTTATTTTATGAAGTTTTTTATTTTTAATAACATAACCTGAACTATCACCAATATTTCCAAATAATAAGAATTTCTTAGTAATAATAGCAAGAACAATTGTTGTTCCCATACCATCACTATTAGGATTTTCTTTAGTATATTTATATATTTCCATATTAGCTTCACTAATTATATTTCTAAGCCAACATATTGTCTCTTCTTTAGTACCCATCTTTTCTAATTGAGAAAATCTTTTTGTAACAACATTAATTGCTATACTAGAAGCTATCTCACCACAACGATGACCACCCATGCCATCAGCAACTGCCATAAGAATTTCTTCATTAACATTTTTAACAATAGTAACACTATCTTCATTATGATCTCTGATTTTACCAGAATCTGTTAAATAACAATATTCCATTACATTACCTCCTCATGGTTAGCTCTAAGTTGTCCACATGCGGCACTAACTTTCGAACCAAATTCTCTTCTTATAGTTACATTTATGTTGTTCTTTTTTAATATATCATAAAAATTTAATATTTTTTCTTGACTACTCTTTTTGAAATCTATATGACTTGTTTCATTATAAGGAATTATATTTACATAGCAATTTATTCCTCTTAATAATTCAACTAATTCTTTAGCGTTATCACTTGAATCATTAATATCTTTTAACATAATATATTCAAAAGTAACTCTTCTATTAGTTTTATTTATATAATTTTTAATTTCTTTCATTAAATCATTTAAAGGATATGCTTTATTAATAGGCATTATTCTATCTCTTAATTCATTATTTGATGCATGAAGACTAATTGCTAAATTAACTTGTTTATCAAAATTACTAAATTCTTTTATCTTTGGAATAATACCACTTGTTGAAATAGTTATATGTCTTGCTCCTAATTCAATTCCTTTACCAGAATTAATTATATCAACAAATTTAATAACGTTATCATAATTGTCAAATGGTTCACCAATACCCATTAAAACTACATGTGTAATTTTAAGTCCTAATTCTTTTTCAACTTGTAAGATTTGTTCAACCATTTCACTAGTCTTTAAATTCCTAACTTTCTTTAAACGACCACTTTCACAAAATTTACATCCCATATTGCAACCAACTTGGGTAGAAATACATAAGCTATGTCCATAGTCATGATGCATATATACTGCTTCTATTTTTTGATTATCATTTAATCTAAATAAAAATTTAGAAACATCTACATCATCTTGTCTATCAATTATATCTATATTACCTATAGTATAATTAGCTTTTAAATATTCTATTAATTCTTTTTTTACATTGGTCATTAAATCAAAATCTTTAATTCGTTTTTTATATATCCAATCATATACTTGACCAGCATTAAATTTTTTATATCCTAAACTACTAAAAAGATTTTCTAATTCTTCTAACGTACAATCATATATATTCATCTACTGTCACCTATATTATATTATACCAAATACTTAAACAAAATAATAGTAGTTTACAAAAAAAAGGAACTATCCCCAAGGAATATCCTTTGGGTTAGTTCTTTTTTTATTTTCAATAGTTTCAACAATCTTTCCACTATTCATTTTAATTATTCTATCACCTATTAAAGCAATACCTGGATTATGTGTAACTATAATTAATGTAGTACCTAATTTTTCATTAGCTTCTACTAATGATTCTAATACTTTTTTACCAGTTTTTTCATCTAAAGCTCCAGTAGGTTCATCGCAAAACATAACTTTTGGTTGTTTTGCTAGTGCACGAGCAATACTAATTCTTTGTTGTTCTCCACCTGATAACTCATGCATATATTTATTCTTATGTTTTGTAAGTCCTACGATATCAATTATTTCATCAATATCAACATTATTTTTAGCTAATCTTGAGCCTACTAAAACATTTTCTTTAACATTTAAATGCTCTAATAAATTATATGTTTGAAAAATGAATCCTAAATAATTTTTTCTAAAACGAGTCATTTTAAAATCACTATAATTAGAAATTATTTTACCATCATATTTAATATAACTATTTTTCTTTTTATCAATCTTATCAAGACCTGATATAACATTTAGTAAAGTAGTTTTACCACCACCAGATGCGCCAAGGATAATTAAAATTTCTCCTTGTTCTACATCTAAATCTATATTATTTAAGGCTTTAGTTTCTATTTTACCCATTTTAAATGTTTTAGAAACATTTTTTAATTCTATTAATTTTTCCATATGTCGCCTACTCTCTTTTTAATGCCACTGCTAAAGGTATT
>DAOPJC010000053.1:0-7164 GCA_035399485.1 Bacilli bacterium | reverse complement strand
GGATAGGTATATTAATTGTTTTAGTAGTCTTTATGATCATTAAATTTTATAAAATTGATAAGAGGGCAGGATTATTACAAATACCTTATTTATTATGGCTATGCTTTGCTTTTTATCTAAATTTAAGTATATATTTATTAAATTAAAAAAGAGATTAATTATTAATCTCTTTTAATATTTTAATCTCTTAATTACAGCATCTACATCTTTTTTATAACTACCATCTACATCTAAATATAATAAAGAATTGTTAATTCTTTTAACATACATATATTTATCACTAGTAGTTAAATAATATAAAGAATAAGAATCATTAGAATTACTTTTTTCAATATCATTTTCTGTTTTATTACTTGCAAAGTTCTCTTTATTAATAACAAAAGCATTTTTTGCACTATCAACATCTTTAAATACAATAAATTCAATTTGATAATTACTAGTATAAGCTACAGTAGCACTTTTTATAATATCATCACCAAATTGCTTTTTGGCGTCATATATTTCAAAATTTAAATTTTTCATTTTTTTAATAAAAGTATTATTTGTTAATACTTTATTATTATATTTACTTAAAATAAATATTATTCCTACAATACAAATAAGAATAATTAAAGCACTAATAAAATATAAAGTTATCTTTTTCATTCTACCACCATTTTAATTATACATTATATTCTTTCAAATTTATAGATAAAATGTTATAATATTTTTAAGATGGGTGATGTAAATGAAAAAAAGAACAGATTATTTAAGTTGGGATGAGTATTTTATGGGTATTGCTAAATTAACCGCAATGCGTAGTAAAGATCCAAATACACAAGTAGGAGCTTGTATTGTTGCTGGTGATAATAGAATTTTATCATTAGGGTATAATGGTGCTCCAAATGGTTTTTCTGATGATTGTTTTCCATGGGATAGAGAAGGTAAACCATTAGAAACAAAATATTTATATGTATGTCATGCAGAAAGAAATGCTATTTTAAATTTTAGAGGTTATCGTAGTGAATTAGAAAATGCAAGAATATACGTTGATTTATTTCCTTGTAATGAATGCGCTAAAGAAATTATTCAAGCAGGGATAAAAGAAATAGTGTATTTATCAGATAAATATGCTGATACTGATTCTACAATAGCGGCTAAACGTATGTTAGATGAATGTGGTATTAAATATAGAAGATTAGATGAAGAAGCACAAAGAAAAATAGAAATAGATTTAACAAAATAAGAGATTTTAATCTCTTTTTCTTTTATCAAACATTTGTTTGTGATATAATTATTATGGTGATAACATGGAGAGAATTATTTTTCATATTGATGTAAATAATGCCTTCCTTTCTTGGACTGCAGTAGATTTATTAAGAAATGGTTTTAATATTGATATAAGAGAGACATATGCAATTATAGGTGGTGATGAAAAAACTAGGAATGGTATTGTTTTAGCAAAAAGTCCACTTGCTAAAAAAGCAGGTATAGTAACAGCTGAGACATTATATAGTGCTAGAAAGAGATGTCGTTTTTTAAAAGTTTATCCACCAAATTTTTCAGTATATCAAGAAATGAGTAATAAACTATTTAATATTATAAGTAGCTATTCTCCAGATATAGAAATAGCGTCTGTAGATGAATGTTATCTAGACTATGGAAAAGTAAAAAATCTTTATGGCGATGAAGTAGAATTTGCCTATATGTTAAAAGATAGAATTAAAAATGAATTAGGTTTTACAGTTAATATTGGTATTGCTAATAACAAATTATGCGCTAAAATGGCAAGTGATTTTGAAAAACCTAATAAGGTTCATACATTATATAAAAATGAAGTTCAAGAAAAAATGTGGCCTCTTGATATAGGTGATTTATTTGGTATAGGTAAAAAAACTGTTCCTAAACTCCAAGCAATAGGTATAAATAAAATAGAAGATTTAGCTAAATTTGATTCATTTAGATTAAGTAAATATTTTAAAAATCAAGCTAATTATATGATTGATATAGCAAATGGGATTGATGATAGTGTAGTTGATTCTAGTGAATATATACCAAAAGGTATTGGTAATGAATTTACTTTATTAAAAGATACATCAAATATTACAGAACTTAATAGACAATTATTTTTACTTACTGAAATGGTAGGTAAAAGATTAAGAAAACAAAATAAATATGCTAAAGTTATTTGTGTAATAATAAAAGATAATTTCTTTAAAAGAAAAAGTCATCAAAGAAAATTAAAAAATGCTACTAATATTAATAGTGAAATATATAATGTAGCTAAAGAAATATTAAAAGAATTCTATAATGGTGAATTAGTTAGACTTATAGGTTTAAGACTTGATGATTTAGTAGAAGAAAATATATATCAAACTTCTTTATTTGAAGATATTGATAAAAGAGAAAAAGAAGGTAATATTGATAAAGTAATCGATAATTTAAATAAAAAATTAGGTAAAAATGTAATTAAAAAGGCAAGCTTAATTGAAAATAAAATAGATAGGAAAGAGTTATAGATATTATGTAAAATAATGTCAAAACAACTATTAGAAATATCTATTTTTTGATATAATTAAGAAAATGGAGGATGTTATGAATACAGATATTATAAAAGAAATTAGTATAGATTTAAATATAAAAAGTAATCAAGTAGAAGCAGTATTAAAAATGCTTGAAGAAGGTAATACAATACCTTTTATTGCTCGTTATCGTAAAGAGGCAACAGGTGCTTTAGATGAAGAACAAATTAAGAGTATTAATGAAGTATATATATATCAAGTAAATTTACTTAAAAGAAAAGAAGATGTTATTAGATTAATTGAAGAAAAAGATTTAATGACTGATGAATTAAATGAAAAGATAATGGGTGCTTCTAAATTAGTAGAAGTAGAAGATTTATATAGACCATTTAAAGAAAAAAAGAAAACTAAAGCTACAGAGGCTATTAAGAATGGTTTAGAACCACTGGCTAAAATGATTATGTCATTTCCAACACTAGGTTCTATAGAAAATTTAACTACTAAATTTATTAATGAGAATGTAAAAAATAGTGAAGATGCAATACAAGGAGCATCTTATATAATTGCTGAATATATAAGTGATAATGCTAATTATCGTAAATGGATTAGAAGTTATATATATAGAAATGGTTTTATTACTACTAAAGTAAAGAAGGATAATCCTGATACTAAGAAAGTATATGAAATGTATTATGAATATAAAGAATTAGTAAAAGAAATTAAATCACATCGTATTTTAGCAATTAATCGTGCTGAAAACGAAAAAGTATTAACTGTTAATATAGATATTAATGATAATGAAATAATTAATTTTTTAGAAAGTAGAATTATTAAAAATGATAAAAGTTATGTTGTTAATATTGTAAAAGATTCAATAAAAGATAGTTATAAACGTCTTATATTTCCTTCTATTGAAAGAGAGATTAGAAGTGATTTAACTGATAAAGCTAATATATCTGCAATTGATAATTTTAGTAAGAACTTAGAAAGTTTATTACTACAACCACCAATTAAAGAAAAAATAGTATTAGCTTTTGATCCAGGTTTTACTAATGGTTGTAAATTAGCTGTTATTGATAAAACAGGTAAATATTTATGTTCAACAGTAATTAAACCATTTGCCAGTTCAAATGAATCAAAAAATCAAAGTATAGTAATATTAAAAAATCTAATTGATAAATATAATGTTGATATAATCGCAATTGGTAATGGTACAGCATCTCGTGAGAGTGAAGCTTTAATAGTAGATGTTATTAAAGAAATATCTAAAAAAGTAGAATATATTATTGTTAGTGAAGCAGGTGCTTCAATATATAGTACTGAAAAAGTAGCACAAGAAGAATTCCCTACTTTATCACCAAATGAGAGAAGTGCAGTATCTATAGGTAGAAGACTTCAAGATCCACTTGCTGAACTTGTTAAGATTCCACCAGAAGGAATAGGTGTAGGTTTATATCAACATGATGTTCCATTAAAAGATTTAAAAGAAAGTTTAGACTTTGTAGTTAGTAAAGCTGTTAATAGTGTAGGTGTTAATATTAATACAGCTAGTTCATCTTTATTAAAGTATGTATCAGGAATAACTAAAAAGAATATTGAAAAAATTATTGATTATCGTGATACAAAAGGTAAAATAGGATCAAGAAATGAAATTAAAAAAGCGAAATTAATGAGTGATAAAGTATATGAACAAGCCATAGGTTTCTTAAGAATTACTGATGGTGAAAATGTATTAGATGTTACTGATATTCACCCAGAAAGTTATGATGCAACATTAAAATTATTAAAATATATTGGGATGGATTTAAAAGATATTGGGACTAATGATTTATCAATTAAATTAGATTCAATTGATAAAGAACAAATGATTAATGAATTAGGAATTGATATATATACATTAGATGATATTATTAAATCTTTAAAGAAACCAAATAGAGATCCTCGTGATGAAATGCCAAAGCCACTTTTAAAAAGTGATATATTACATATTGAAGATTTAAAAATGGGTATGAAATTACAAGGTACAGTTAGAAATGTTGTTGATTTTGGAGCATTTATAGATATTGGCTTACATAATGATGGGTTAGTTCATATATCTAAAATAACTAATAAATATATTAAACATCCAAGTGAAGTACTTAGTGTTGGTGATATAGTAGATTGTTATGTAATAGATATAAATATTGAAAAAGAAAAGGTTTCTTTATCATTATTAGAACCAAAAGAAGTATAAGTATAATAAAGGAGTATTACAAATGGGGCAAACAGTTATAGAAATTATGATGGCTATTACGAGTGTAATTGTTCCAGTTGTAGTTTCAGCAAGAGTAAAAGTAAATAAAACTAATAAATATAAATTAAATAAAATATCAGAATATGATGGTAAATTAATAGTAAATAGTGAATATTTAAATGGTGTAATAAAAAATATTTCTTCATATAATAGTAAAATAATAGATGAAGAGAAAAAGATTTTATTACCATTTATTGAAGAAATTAGTAAAAGTATTAAAGAAGAAGATTTAAAAACTATGTATAATAACATTTCTACGGTTAAGATTTCTAAAGAAAAAGTATTACCTATTTTTAGTTTTGATGCAGGGTGTTATTATTATAAGGAAAATGAAATAAATTATACTGAAAAAAACGCTATTGGTCATGAATTTTTACATTTATCTTCTAGTATTTATGATAAAGATAATGATATTATATTATTAGGATTTGAACAAATAAAAGATGATTTTTCAATAGGCACAGGTTTAAATGAAGGTTATACTGAATTATTAGCATCAAGATTTTATCGAAATGGAATTATTGATTCTTATAAAAATGAGGCTTCATTAGCGAGTTTATTAGAAATGTTTTTTGATAAAAAAGAAGATATGTATCATTTATATTTTAATAGTAATTTACCTGGCTTAATTACTTATTTAGAAAAATATATTGATAGAGAAGAAATTATTAAAATGATTATAGAAATTGATAATATAAGTTATACTACAGATAAACTATTATTAGGAACAGCTTATACTAGATTTATAAAATTAGAATTAAAATTATATGATTATTTTAAGAAAAACTTTAAAGATCAAAAGAAAATTAATGAATTTAAAAAAATTATTAGTAAAGAAAAAATAATATCTTTATTATTGAATAATGAAATTAAAGTTCAAAAGAATAATAGAAATTATAAAATATAGTTAATACTATATTTTTTTTCTTTTTTATATTATAATATTATTAGATAGTAGGAGGGTATTATGTTTACAGAATTAGATAAATTTAAACTTGATATTGAAGAATATGTAAAAAAAATATACTCTCTAATATTAATAGAATATAAAGAATACTTACCTAAAGAAAAAATAGAATTAATTAGTAATTTTGATTATAAGCAAGATATTGTTATTGATGATGGCGGTAAATACTCAAAAGGACCAGGTCGATGGGAGAATAACAAATTACACTTATCACCAATGGCTTTTTATGAAAACACTTATAAAAAAGAAATTAATAAAGAAGTAGAAAAATTAGATATAAATGAAATAAATAAAAAAATGAAAAATAGTGCTAATAATAATTTTACTGGACTTGAATTAGCAAATTTAATAAGACAAAATAATTTATCATGTTTAGATGTTACTAAAGGAATAGTAATTCATGAAATATTTCATTCTATAATTACTATGAAAATAGAAGATGAAATATATAGTATTAATTTTAATGATAAAGAATATAATTGTAAGGGAGTAAAGGGAGAGTATTTAGAAGAAGGTTTAGTAGAATATTATGCTAGAAAACTTGCTGATAAATATGATATGTATTTATTTCCTAGTATCCCATATCAAAAAAATGTGGAATATGCTAAAGAAGTAGAAAAAGTAATAGGCAAAAATATGAATAAATTATTATTTAGAGGTAATTATAGAACTATACTTAATTATATTCATAAAGTAGGTCAATTAGATTCTTATCAAGAAGAAGAAAATAAATGGCTTAAAGATAGAATTACTAATAGACTAAAGAAAATGCAAGATAAAGAAGAATTTGTAGAATTTAATGAAATTGAAGAATTAAAACTAATTTAGGAGGAATATATGAATCCAACAATAGGTATAGTTGGCAGGTCTACAACTAATGAAGATGGATATAGTTTAATATATGCAGTTAATCATGTAGTGAGAGCAGTAATAAAATGTGGAGGAAATCCATTATTAATAGTACCAACCCAAGATGTGGATTATGAATCAGATCAACCAGGAAAAATTAAAAGAATGGAAGATATTGATAAAGAAATTTTAAGAGATATAATTAATAAATGTGATGGAATTATATTACCAGGTGGAAGTAAATGGTATGAATATGATGAATATGTATGTAAATATGCAGTAGATAATAATATTCCATTACTAGGTATATGTGCAGGTATGCAGTTATTAGCGAAAGTATTAAATAATAATAAAATAGATGGTGTTGATAATACTAGAAAAAATGATTCATTTATTAATCATTCAATGCCTGGAGAAAAATATGTTCATAAAATAGAAATTATAAATAATACTTTACTTAGTAGTATTATTGATGATAAATATATTGAAGTAAATAGTTTACATAATTATCATGTACCAATGCAATTATTCTTTTTAGCGTCTGCTTATTCAGC
>DAOPJC010000052.1:0-7184 GCA_035399485.1 Bacilli bacterium | reverse complement strand
GAGCAACTGACTTGTAATCAGTAGGTTGTGGGTTCAAGTCCTATTTCCGGCACCATTTAATTTTTTTGTGTATTTTATATATGGAGGGATAGCGAAGTGGCCAAACGCGGCAGACTGTAAATCTGTTCCTTCGGGTTCGATGGTTCGACTCCATCTCCCTCCACCACTTTAATTATTCCATTATAAAATATGTAAGGCATTAAGATATTGCCTTGTAGCCAAGCGGTAAGGCACCACACTTTGACTGTGGCATGCGCTAGTTCGAATCTAGCCAAGGCAGCCATATAATATTTGTCCCGTTAGCTCAGCTGGTAGAGCATTTGACTTTTAATCAAAGGGTCGTGAGTTCGAACCTCGCACGGGACACCATGTGCCTGAGTGGCGAAATTGGTAGACGCACAGGACTTAAAATCCTGCGGGAGTCAAATCCCGTGCCGGTTCAAGTCCGGCCTTAGGCACCAATGATAATTAACCTCCTTATGGAGGTTTTTTATTTTTTTATAATAATATTATAAATATTGCATAAACTTTATTGATTTTATAAAAAAATATATATAATTATTGACTTTTAAATTTTGTTTATGTTATAATCGATTTGTTCCAAGAAAATTGGATAGATTTGATACGGAGAAATACCCAAGTCTGGTTGAAGGGACTGGTCTTGAAAACCAGGAGGTCGGAGACGGCGCGGGGGTTCGAATCCCTCTTTCTCCGCCATTCTTATATATTATATCGCGGGGTGGAGCAGCTTGGTAGCTCGTTGGGCTCATAACCCAAAGGTCGTTGGTTCAAATCCATCCCCCGCAACCAAATTGTGGTTCGTTAGTCTAGAGGCCTATGACGTCTGCCTGTCACGCAGAAGACCACGGGTTCGAATCCCGTACGAACCGCCATTATTATGTGGCTCTGTAGCTCAGTCGGTAGAGCACAGGACTGAAAATCCTGGTGTCGGTGGTTCAATCCCACTCGGAGCCACCATTTATTTTTTTAAAATTAAGGAACGTTGTCTATGCGCTCGTAGCTCAGCTGGATAGAGTGTTTGGCTACGAACCAAAAGGTCAGGGGTTCGAATCCCTTCGAGCGCACCATGTTTCGGGAAATGGCTCAACTTGGTAGAGCACTTGGTTTGGGACCAAGGGGTTGCAGGTTCAAATCCTGTTTTCCCGACCATTATATATAAATTAACTGTTGATTATTCAACAGTTTTTTTTGTTATTTTGAGTTTATGTGATATAATACTCGAAAAAAAGGAGAATTTATGGATAAATCTATTGTTTATGTTATAGAAGACAAAATAAATGCATTAGATTTTTTGATCTCTAATGCACAAGACAAAGATAAAATATACTATAAATACATGAAAATGAATCTATTGAAATTATTAAGATGCTATGGAGTAAATAGGTCAATATCAAATTTTAATGATGATTTAGAGATGAATTTATTTTTGCATGAAAAAGATGATAGAATTATTCATACTTTATTCTCCTCAAGAGATATACTTTATAAAATTACAGATGTAATAGTGGATTATTTAAATAGTAATCCTGTTTATCCTATTTCAGCTCAAAATTATTGTAAAATTGATAATAATAAAATAATTGAAGGTATGATTAAAAATAATGGCTTGCAAGATATATATGAAGAGTATAAGTATAGTGAAATAATAGATTTTAATAAAACAGATATTAAAGAAATAAGAGGATATTCTTCCTTTTATAATTTATTAGATTTAAAAGGTAATCACTTAATTTATATTAATGAATACTATGATGATGTAAAAGGATTAACAAAGTATGCACATGAATATGGACATTTTTTATCCGATTATTATTTAAATTTTGATATTAAAAAAATAACACAAAAGAATATTGCTTATAATGAAATAATAAGTGAAATCATGTATTATAAAATGCGAGACTATTTAAATAAATGTAATATTATTGATAATAAAATATTTACTCATGAATGTAATAGCTTTACGGTTGATTCTATTGTATTATATATATTTTCACATTATGATATTGATTATAATGATCAAGAACTCCTTGAGGTAATAAAAGAAGATATAAAATATAAATATCCAAAAATGAATATTAATATAACATATTTATCTAATGACAGGGTTATTTATGCCTTTATGTACTTAATTGCGCAATATATTGGTAAAATATATGCTGAAGAAGAAAAACCAGTTATTGAGGCAAAAAATGCTTTATTTATGGATATTAATAATTTAGAAGAATTATTTAAAATAATTAATATAGATATCAATAATTTATATGATAAGAAAACTATTGAAAATAATTTAGAAAAAATATTAATAAAGAAATAAACAAATAAATTTTTATGCTATAATTATTATGGTGATAGTATGGAAAAAGTAAAAACAAAAAAAGAAATAGTTAAAATGTTACTAAATAAAAATTTAGAAATTGAAGATGAAGAACAATTAATTGATCTATTAGTTGATCAACAAATAGCGGTAGATGTCGATAAAGAAGATATTAGTAATATGAAATTTGGTGATAAAGTAGCAGATAAACTTACTGAAGTAGCAGGAAGTTGGGCATTTATAATAAGTTTTATATTATTCTTAGTAGGATGGATAGTATTAAATATCTTTGCTTTAAAAAATGTTGACCCATATCCATTCATTTTATTAAATTTATTATTATCATGTTTAGCTGCTTTACAAGTTCCAATAATTATGATGAGCCAAAACAGACAAGCTGAAAAAGATAGTTTAAGAAGTAAAAATGATTATAGAACTGATTTAAAAAGCGAATTAATCTTAGAAGAATTACATGATAAAATGGAAAAAATATTAGCAAATCAAAATAAATTGATTAAAGCATTAGAAGAGAATGAAAAAAAATAAAGGTTTTACATTAATAGAACTTTTAGCAGTTATTCTAATATTAGGAATAATTGCTTTAATCGCAATACCAGTAGTAAATAACATAATAGAAGAAGCAAAAACAGCTTCTGTTAAAGACAGCGCATTAAATATAATAAAAACTGCTGAAAATAGTTATGTAATTAATATGATTAATGGAATATCAGAAAAAAAAGAATATAGTTGTAATGGAAATAAATGTATTTTAACAAAGGTAAATGATTTAAATTATACTGGAGAAGAAATTAAATTAGATTTTAAAGGAACTGTTCCAGTAAGTGGTTTAATTACCATTTCTAATGATGGTAAGGCTCATATAAAAAATTTAGATATTGATAATCGCATATGTTATGAAGAAAAAGATGAAGTAGTTTGTAAGAAAAAATCAGATTTAAATAAACTATTTTATTTAGATATACCATATAAAGATGATATGACATATTATTATGATTTTAGTGAATTTACTAATGGTAAAATTAAATTAGATATAGTGAATGCTTCTTTTAAAGATGACTCTATATACTTTAGTGGTGAAAATAAAAGTTATGCTTATACAGATAATAATCTTGGAACACATAATTATTATACTGTCTATTTTGTGGCAAAATTTGATAATGTATATAATAATAATTATTTAATATCTACTACATCAAATAATAGTTCAAATGAGTTTGGATTAGGTATAGGTAGATATGGTTATGGAACAAATAGCTCTAATGTTGTAATTGATATGGTATCAAAAGTAAGTAATAATTATCATACAGAATATGATATATTAAATTATTATGTATATTCTATTGTATATGATGGAAATAATGCTAAATTTTATATGAATGGTAATTTAATTAAAACTTTTGATAATTGTGATAGTACTTCAAAATTTTATTTTGCTTCATACAATAATAATGGAACAATATATGGTGGAAGCTTGATAAGATATAAAAGTTTTTCATTTGTAGATGGCATGCATACTGATGATGAAGTAAAAGCAAATTCAGAGTGGTTATATGCTAAATATTTAGAAAATTGAAATAATAAATAAAAATGTATAAAAAAATACATTTTTTTGTTGCAATAAAGAAAATATTTGATATAATATTAATGTCACTTGTTTGACATGGGGAATTAGCTCAGCTGGCTAGAGCACCTGCCCTGCACGCAGGGGGTCAAGGGTTCGAATCCCTCATTCTCCACCATATAGTAAATTACCGTTGAAATTCAACGGTTTTTTTATTTCCAATTACTCAAATAATATTTGAGTTTTTTTAGTCTAAAAAAAAATAATAAAAATATATTAATATAGGTGAACTTATGCTTACAAGAGTATTCTGTTTTTTAACTGGTTTTGGTTTAACAGTAATAGGATGTGTATATATAATATGTTATTTAAATTTATTAACTATTGGGTATAATTTTTTAGAATATGTTCAATTTATTATTAGAAAAGTTGAATGTTTATTTATGCCTATTGGAGTATTAATAATGATCTTATGTGTTTATGTAAAAAGGAGAGATAAAAATGACATATATATATGATATATTACTGAATTATAATACTGATTATTATGAGTTTTTTGAGTGGAATAAAGATGATCCAATTATACATATTAAAAAAATACCAGTATATAAAATAAAAGATGAAGATTTAAAAAATATTATGTATAATGATATTATTTTTGAAAAAAATTTTTTGATGAAAATAAAAAATAGAACAGAAATATTTTTAAAAAGAGGCGGTTGTAATATTGAATATGCATGCTTATTATGTGGAAAAGAAAAAATAATAGGAATAAAATTAAATAAGACAGGTAAAATAATTGAAAAAAGTGATTTATTAGTAGATGAATATGGAGAAATATTTTCGATAATTAAAGATGAAGAAGAAATTGAAGAATTAAACTATATTATTAATGCTAAAGACAATAATTTATTTATTACTAGAAAATCCAAGGAAATAAATAATTATATAAGAAAAGAATTAGAATCATTTAATATGGATAAATTGTCTTATATATATTATGAATTTTTTTTAAAAAATGAAAGTATTAAAGAAAAGATGATTGAAGAACTTATGAATATAGAAAATAAAAATAAATTATATAAAATGATAAAACTAATTAACAATAAGTATAAAAAAATAAAATAGGATAATAATAATGATAAAGGAGGAATTATGAAAAAAATATTAATACTTGGGGTAGCTTTATTGTCTATTACTGGATGTAGTTTAACTAAAGATATGGATAATACACCTACTAAGAAAGTAGAAGAATTTTTAAATAAGTATCAAACATTAGATGAAGATGTTATTGATGATTTAGCTGAAATAGTTGATAAGGAAACTGAATTTTCTGATGATCAAAAAAAAGATTATAAAGATATAATCAAAGGAAATTATCAAAAATTAACCTATACAATTAAAGATGAAGAAGTAGATGGTGATGAAGCAACAGTAACTGCTGAAATTGAAGTAATTGACTATTCAAAGATAACAAAAGAATCTAATGACTACTTAAAAGAACATGAAAAAGAATTTTTAACAGATGATAAGTATGATGAAAAGCTATTTGTCGATTATAAGTTAAAAAAATTGAAAGAAGCAAAAGAAAAAGTAAAATACACAATAGATTTTACTTTAACAAAAGCTGATGGTAAATGGATGCTTGACACGATAACTGAAGAAATAAGAAATAAAATTAATGGAAAATATTAAAAAAATAGTTTATTTATAAACTATTTTTTGTTTGCAATTAATCTATATAAATTATATGAAGGTCTATTAAATAATCTAATTGGTAATACAGTTGTACCTAGACCACTAGATATATATAGATCTGTATCATTTAATTTATAATACTCTTTATAATACTTTTTGCATCCTATTGGAGTATATAACGCACCTATAAAAGGTAATCTTACTTGTCCATTATGAGAATGCCCTGACAAAATTACATCAAATTTTCCATAATCTATATCATCTACATCATCAGGTTCATGTACAAGTAAAATTTTATAAATACTATTATCTATTTCATTACCATTTAAATAATCAAAAATTACTTTACTTCTATCTTTTATTTTTTTAGTGGCATATATACTATCACTTATACCAGCAATAAAAATAGATTTATAGCTATCTTTATATACAATATCATAAGTATCATTTAAATTAGTAAAACCACTTTCACTAATTAATTCATTCCATTTCTTATAGAAATGATCATGATTACCAATAACAGCGTATTTACCAATACTAGCTTCTATCTTACTAAGTACTTTAGTTATTTCTTTATGTTGCTCAGCAGTTATTTTACCATCCACTAAGTCACCAGTTAAAAATACTAAATCTGGTTTTTTAGAATTAATATCTTTTACTATTTTTTCTAGATCTTTTTTATTAATACTAATACCATAATGAATATCAGAAATATGTATTATTTTTAAGCCATTATATTCACTTACAATAGTAGGACTTTCTAATTTATATTCTTTTACTTTTAATATTTTAGCTCCTATATACATCGCATATATATAAGTAATACCACCAATTACTAGTAGTATTAAAAAACCAATTAGTATTTTAAATCTTAATCTCATATTATCACCATAATAATTCTATCACATATTTTTATAAAATAAAATTATTTATAATAAGGACCATAATAATAAGGATTGTAAGGATAAGGATAATAGTAGTTATTGTTATACCCTTGATTAGGATAATAGCCACCATTATAGAAGAAAGGTGATACTAATCCACCAGCAATTCCACCTAATAAAAATGGTCCTAAAAAGCCAAGGCGTTCATCATTTTTATTATAATAATTGATAGGATAACTTGTTCTATACATATTTAACGCTCCTTTCATATTATATATATGAAAGATTTATAAAAAAGTTATAAAAAATAGATATTTATAATATAAAATCATATATTTTATTAGGTGATAAGATGAAGAAGTTTTTCAAATATCTAGGTATATGTATATTATTAAGTATCAGCTTTTTTTATACAGAAAGAACAGCTAATGTTGTAAAAGAATTAGATGATATTATGATAAAAATAAAAGAAGAAGCAAAGAACTATTGTATAGAGCCAATAGAAGCTATAATTGATAAAAATACTATAATTCCTGGTAAAAATGGAAAAGAAATAGATATTAATAATAGTTATCGTGAAATGCGTTATATAGGTGATTATAATTCTAAATATTTGAAATATAAAACTAAATATGTAGAAAATAAACTATCTGATAACATGAATAAGTATATTATATCTCGTAAT
>DAOPJC010000051.1:0-7206 GCA_035399485.1 Bacilli bacterium | reverse complement strand
ATCAGCATCTTGTTTAGTATCAGGAACAACTGTATCAACTACTGGTGCTACATCAGCTACTACGTTCTTATTTACATCCATTGCTATATCTTTTGAATTAGCAATTTCTCTTATTGTTTCATAAATTGTTTTATCATTAGAATCTTCTAAATTACCTAATGCTGTTAATCCAGCTTGTAATCTTGCTAATTCTAACATATCTAAACGTTTTGCTGAAGCATCAATTTTATTTCTATCTTTTAAAGTTGCAGTTCTTTTTTCTAATACTTTTTGATATCTATTATATTTTGATTCAAGATTTTTCTTTTCTTTTTTAGCATCTTCTAATCTTTTTTTATCTTCATTAATTACAGGAGTCATCTCTAACATTTCAGAATCAATTTCTGCAATACGTGCTAAAGATTCTTTTTCAAAATCAGCATCAATACTATTTCCTGCTTTTCTAATATCTTTTTGAAGATTAGCTTTTTCTGCTTTTAAATCTTCAAAATATCTTGTATTATCAGAAACATATTTTTCATATTCTTCTACTGTTTTTTGATTGAATCCCATTCTTGATTCCATACTAGCTACTTTTTCTTTAATTTTTTTATTTACATCTCTATTATTTTTTTCTACTACAAATATAGAAGGTAAATAATTATTATCATCAGCTAATTTCTTTTCTAATGCTGTAATTTGTTTTTTTGTTTTCTTTACTATAGCTTTGATTTCTGTAGATTTTTCATCTCTAATAGCTATATCTTCATCAAGATATCCTGAATATAAATTAAATTCTACTGCTTTTACTCTATTAGAAACTTCATCAGCACTGATTTTATCTTCTTTATAATCTCTAATTATATTCTCAACTTCATGTGCTGGATTATATAAAGCTTGTTCAACACTTTTATCTAAAAAATTAATTGTGTTTTTAACTTTTGCTAATTTTTCTTCATCTTTTGCTTTTTCAACTAAATCTACACCTTTATCATTTTCTAAATCTGACATAAATTTATTTAAATCTTCATCAGCTTTAGTTTTATTAGTTGCTAGTTCAGTTACTTTATCATTTAATTCTTCAAGTTTTTTATTTGTCTCTTCTATTTTAGATTTTGCATCTTCAATATTATTTTCATATGTTTTTTTAATATTTCTTGAACTATTATTTTTTTCTTGTAAAGCTTTAAATTCTTCTTCACTCATACTTTCAGAATCTCTTAAATCTTCATCTTGCGCATTAATTTCTTTATCAATATTTTTTAAGTATTTACTTTTTGAATCAATTGTTTCTTGAAGTTGTGGAATTAATTTTTTATAATCTTCAATAAGTGAAAGTGTATCACTTTCTTCTTTTTCTAGATTTTCTACTATAGTTCTTAATGAATCTTCTCTCATTTCATCAAAGAAAATTGATCTATAATAATTCTTATCATCAGATAATTTATCATTTAATCTAGCAACTTCATCTCCTAATAAAGCTATATTTTCTTTTGCTGATTCTATAAATTCTACTCTCTCTTCAATATCATTTTTCTCATTAAATTTGCTTTGTAATTGATTTAATAATTCTATTCTTTCCTCTTTATTCATAAAAGCACCTTACTCTCTATTACTGTATTCTAATTTTATAGAATACTTAATTTTTTCATTATTTAATATATCTTTTAAAGTTTCTACTTCAAAATTATTCTTTTTAAATATTTCTATCATTTCTGTTGCTTCAACATATTTATCACTTAAATTTACATATTCGTTTGTTGAAGTTGAATTGCTATCTTCTATTAATTTATAGAATTTATAAACTGTTGTTGCTGTAGGACCATCTGATTTAGCGCCTGCAATTGGAGCATTTACATAATATGTTGTTTCTCCTGCTGCACTTGATGCACCACTTGGATAATATTTTCTGTAGCTACCTGTTGTATACCATTGCCATCTTCTATCTGTATATTGATATCCTGCTTTTGTTTCACATCCAATTGTTTCAGAATTTGTACAACTTGTTGTTGTCCAATCACTTGTTGGTGTTGCTGTACATGTTGCATTTTTACTTATACTTGTTTTTCCATCACATGTGTAATATGTTCCTAATGTTATATTATAATTATTTTCTGTTCTTTGTTCACATGGTGTAGTAGATGTAATTGAACCTTTGTAATTACGATCTATACAGCTATATGACAATACATATGGTTTACTTGATGTTGTTGTTCTATATAATGTAATTTCAGAAATTGTTCTATATTCTGCTTCTGTTGGTCTAGTAGCTGAAGTAGAAGTAACTGATGGTCCTTCATTTCCTCTATTAGCATATCCAGAAGGTTGAGTTGAAGAATATTGACCATTTCCCCAATAACTTTTTCCATTTGCTTCAGTATACCATTTTGTTGCTGTTACACCTTCATCTTTATATGTATATTCAGCATTTGGTGCACTTGCATATAATTCTGATACTTCAGTAGCACTTGTTTTTTTACTTGGATAATATTCTTTTGCTTTATTAGAGAACATCTTTGGCATAAAAGTAAATTTAACATCTGATTTATCTTCAACTAAATCTTTTTCTGTTCCTACTTTCCAATCTCCAAATTTTGTATCCTCTTTAGTACCACATTGAATTACTGGAGTGTAATGATATTTACCACTTTCTAATTTACATACTTTAACATATGTAGATTCACTATCGCATGAAGTAAATATTTTCTCATTTTTAACATAGTCATTAACCATTAATTGATCTAATGTTACTATATTGCATTCTCCAGCCGCTTCTGGTAATAAATTATCTTCTTTCTTATAATAATCTTTACCAGCTTTTAATAAATTATTTTCTATTTTTCCTCCACTTAATATTTTTATGATAAAGAAAATAGCAAACATTATTAATATTGCAAATAATACAATAAATAAACCTTTCAACCAAGAATTTTTATTTTCTGAATCATAATAACTTTCTTTTTCCATAATTCCCTCCAATTGTCCACATATTATATATAAAGTATATCATAAAGGGCTTTATTTTACAATATTAATTTTGTTTTATTTATCTATTTTAAAACCGTTTCTATTGAACTTACCAATATCCTAGAAAATTTTTCAATATATTCACTAGATTGCATTTTATTTCTGTCTACATAGTTAGAGATAAATCCAACCTCTATTAACACTCCCGGTACTTTAATTCTGTCATACATATATGTATTATTTATCAAACTAATTTGCCTTTTAATTATGCCTTTATCATAAAGTTTATCTCTTATAATACTTGCTATTTTTTTATTTTGTTTTAATATATTACTATAAAAAATTTGTGTTCCATACCATGTGCTACTTTGTTCTGAATTAACATGAAATGATAAATATAATGAAGCATTTGATTCATTTATAATAGATACCCTATTTGATAAATCACTCCTTTTTCTTTGTATTTTAGTAGAAGATAAATCATAATCACCATCTCTTATATAATAAACTGTTGCTCCTTTGTTTTCTAAAAGCTTGCCTACCTTTTTAGAAAATATTAAATTTATATCTGACTCTCTTAAATCTTTATAAATAGCTCCGGGGTCAATACCTCCATGACCTACATCTATATATATTAATTTATTTATTAAAGGAAATTTGCTATATGCTAACACTATATCTACACTAGAAATAAATAAGAAAAATATTATTAATAAATACAATTTTGTTTTTGCCATTTTATCACCTAATAAATACTATTCTTATTAATTTTTTATATAATAAAAAGAGCAATTAATTGCTCTTAAAAATATTAAATGGATATCTATTAGGAAGTTCTAATTCAAAACTTAATATCTCTTTTGTAACAGGATGCATAAAAGTTATTTTTTTAGCAAATAAAGCTATTTGTTGACCAACTATAGCTTTTTTATTGTATCTCTGATCTCCATATAAAGGTAAATTTCTACTACTAAATTGTACTCTAATTTGATGTGATCTACCTGTTTTTAGATTTATATTAACTAAACTAAGATTTTCTTTATAACTAATTAATTTATAATCTAAAACTGCTTCTTTTCCTTTTATATCTATTTTTGTAATATTTGTTTTTTCATATTTTAATAATCTATCTACTAGATGATCACTTTCTAAAGCTTTACCTTCTAGTATTGCATAATATTCTTTTTTAAATGTATCATTTCTAATTTGTTCACTTAATCTAGATGCGGCTTTGCTTGTTTTAGCAAAAATCATAATACCACCTACTGGTCTATCTAATCTATGAACTAATCCTAAATATACATTACCTGATTTATTATATTTTTCTTTTATATAATCTTTTAATATTGTTAGTAAATCTTTGTCATTACTATCATCTAATTGAACAGGTATATTAATTGGTTTTTCCACTATCAATAAATGATTATCTTCATAAACAATATTAATCATTAGATTCCCATTTACCATAAATCCCACAAGGTAAAATTAAGTTATTATTTGTAATTGGTAAACCTACCTCACCTGAATCTATTTTTCCACCATACATCGGTTCCATAGTTGTTTTTAATATATTAAATAATACTGTATTAGATATACCTGTAGTATAAGAATTTATTAAAAAGAATAATGGCTTATCACTTAAAATATCCATACACTTATTAATTAAATTATATAAATTATGTTCAAATTTCCAAACTTCGCCATTTGGTCCTCGTCCGTAACTTGGAGGATCCATAACTATTGCATCATATTTGTTTCCTCTTCTAGCTTCTCTTTCAACAAATTTAAGACAATCATCTACTATAAATCTAATTTTATTATTTTGAAGTTCACATAAATTCATATTTTCTTTTGCCCATTCTATCATACCTTTAGCTGCATCAACATGAACTACTTCAATAGCGCCAGCACTAGAACAAGCCATTGTAGCACCACCTGTATAAGCAAACAAATTTAGTACTTTGATTGGTCGTTTAGCATTTTTTATTTTTTCCATCATAAAGTCCCAGTTAACTGCTTGTTCTGGAAATAAACCTGTATGTTTAAAATTAGTAGGGCTTACTTTAAATTTTAAATTCTTATATTCTATTGTCCAATATTCAGGTATTTTTTTATTAAAATCCCAATATCCTCCACCTTTATCACTTCGATGATAAAAACCATCTACTTTATTCCATTTATCATCTTGCTTAATTGGCCACATTGCTTGTGGTTCAGGTCTTCTAAAAATTATATTACCCCAACGTTCTAGTTTTTCATTATTACCTGCATCTAAACATTCATAATCTTTCCAATCTGAACTTATTCTCATACTATCACTTCCTTACAATATGCTTTTTATTGCTTCTTTAATAACCTTTATTGAATTATCTAATTTATCCATTTCATCTTTTGTCAATGACACATATGATATTTCTCTAACACCTTCACGATTAATAGTTGAAGGCATTCCTATAAATACGTCATTGATTTCATCATAAGCTGAAACTGTTAAAATAGAATTTTCATCACCTAATATTGCATTAGTAATTCTTACTAAACTCATACCTATTCCATAATAAGTTGCACCTTTTCTCTTTATTATATCATAAGCTGCATCTCTAACATTTACATATATTTCATCCATTTCAGATTCATTCATTAATGAAGATATTGGTTCTAAACCTACAGTAGCATTACTCCATGGCACAAATTCGCTATCTCCATGTTCACCTATTACATAAGCATGAATATTTTTTGGATTAGCTTCTAATTTGTCCGCAATCAAATATCTTAATCTTGCAGTATCTAAGCAAGTTCCACTACCTATTATTCTACCTGCATCCATTTTAGAGTACTTCCATGTTATATATGTCATTACATCTAATGGGTTTGTCGCTACTAAAAAAATACCATTAAATTCATTATCCATAACATTTTTAATAATATCTTTAAATATTTTACTATTCTTATTTATTAAATCCATTCTTGTTTCGCCTTCATTTTGATTGGCACCTGCTGCTATACAAACAATACTAGCACCTTTGCAATCACTATAATCACCAGCTTTAATTTTAATTTTAGAAGGTGCAAAAGCTAAACAATGATTTAAATCCATTGTTTCACCTATAATTCTATCTTTATTAATATCAATCAAAACTAATTCTTGTACATTAGTTTTTTGGTTAAGTAAAGCATAAGCATAACTCATACCTACATTTCCGCAACCTATTATTACAACTTTATTATTCATATTATCACCTTTTTCATTATATCTATTATAAACAAAAAAAGCAAATAAATTATTGCTTCTTTATTTTTCTTTCTTTTCTTTTTTTAGCAATTCAATATTTGAACATAATATTGCAATATTTGAAAACATTACTGCTAAAATAGGTAAATCGACTTTTTTATTTAATATTATTGAAACGATTAAAGCTATAAAAGTAATTGAAACGCCAAATATTGATATTTTAATTGCTGTTTTTCTTGACATAATATACCTCCGTAATCCTATATAAGAATATCATTAATATATATCTTTTTCAATATATAAAGAAAAAAAGCATATACAAATATGCTTTTTTGAAAGAATTAACGTTTTGAGAATTGTGGTGCACGACGTGCTGCTTTAAGACCTGGTTTTTTACGTTCTTTGCTTCTAGCATCTCTAGTTACTAAACCTTCTCTTTTTAATACAGTTCTATAGCTGTCTTCTTTACCTTCATTTGCTTTATCATATTCTAATAAAGCTCTAGTAATACCTAAACGAATAGCTCCAGTTTGTCCTGTAAATCCACCACCGTTTACTTTTACTGTTATATCAAATGTTTCTTCATTATTTGTTGCTACTAAAGGTTGTTTTAAATCCATTACATTTGTTTCATATGGGAAGAAATCTCTAACATCTCTACCATTAACTGTAATAGTTCCTTTTCCTGGAACTAATTTAACTTGAGCAACTGAAGATTTTCTTCTACCTGTTCCTATAAAAACTTTATTCATGAACTTTCCTCCTAATCAATCTTTAGCTCAACTGGTTTTTGAGCTTCATGTGAATGATTTCCTTCTGCATATACAAATAATTTTTTATACATTTGACGTCCTAATCTTCCATTTGGTAACATACCTTTTACGGCTCTCTCTACCATTTCAACTGGATAATTATCTCTCATAACACGTGCTGTTCTTTCTCTTAAACCACCAGTGTAACCACTATGGTTATAATAAATCTTATTATCTAGTTTACTACCAGTAAGATTTACTTGTGAAGCATTAATA
>DAOPJC010000050.1:0-7373 GCA_035399485.1 Bacilli bacterium | reverse complement strand
ATCAGCAACATTAAACATAAACAGAATGTAATGCCCAGGATAAATGAATCTTTATAATAAACCATTATACGCCGCCATTCTAATTAGTTTGATGATTTCATTATCCTGCTCCACATTAAATAATAAAGATATAGAAAACGACGATCTCTTTTATCAGAAAGGTGTAATAATCGAAAAAAAAAGACGTAGTAATTATTTCAGGACCACCTTATCTCCATTATATAATATATATGATAAATTTATTCTTTGGGCAGGTGGAGGAGCTTTAGTTCCAATCACATCATTTGGTCACTTAATTATTCATGGAGCTATGGAATCTGCTACAACATATGGATTTATGGGCTTAGTAATGGGAATGTTTAGTTTAACCGCATCAGGTATATGCTCAGCGATAGTCTTTTCATTTTTATTAGCTTTAATATTTGATCCTAAGGATTAATAAATTAGAATTTAATTCTAATTTTTTTATATAATAATATTGATTATCGAACAAATGTATGATATAATCTTTTTTGTTATAAAAAATATAATATATGTTATAATAATAACGTTTGAGGTGAGAGTATGGATGAGATAATAGTAAAAGGTGCAAGAGAAAATAATTTAAAAAATATTGATATAACATTACCTAAAAATAAACTAATCGTAATGACTGGTGTATCTGGAAGTGGTAAAAGTAGTTTAGCATTTGATACAATTTATGCAGAAGGCGAAAGAAGATATGTAGAAAGCTTAAGCGCATATGCTCGTCAATTTTTAGGTGGGTCAGAAAAACCGGATGTTGATTCTATAGAAGGATTATCACCAGCTATTTCTATTGATCAAAAAAGTACAAATAAAAATCCTCGTAGTACTGTTGGAACAGTAACAGAAATATATGATTATTTAAGATTATTATATGCTCGTATAGGTATCCCATTTTGTCCTATTCATAATAAACCTATAAAGAGTCAAAGCATTGAGGAAATGACAAATCAAATATTAAAATTAGATTTAAATACTAAAATAAGAGTTTTAAGTCCTATTGCTCATGGTGAAAAAGGAACTTTTAAAGATACATTTGATAAATTAAGAAAAGATGGTTATGTAAGAGTAAGAGTTGATTCAGTTGATTATGATTTAACTGAGGAAATAGAATTAGATAAGAATAAGAAACATAATATTGAAGTAATTGTAGATAGATTAATTATGAAAGAAGATATTAGAAGTAGATTATATGAAGCAATAGAAATATCTTCTAAATTAGCTCATGGTAAAGTAGTTATTGATGTAATTGGTGGTAAAGAAATAATTATGAGTGAAACATATGCTTGCCCTGATTGTGATTTTTCAATACCAGAATTAGAACCAAGAATGTTTAGTTTTAATGCTCCATATGGTGCTTGTCCAGATTGTAAAGGTTTAGGAATAAAAATGAAAATTGATGAAGATTTAGTTATTCCTGATAGAACTAAGAGTATTAATGAAAAGGGTATAGTTGCAATTAATTTAAACGACACAACTAATATAATATATACTCAAATAGAAACAGTATGTAAATATTATGATATAGATATGAATATGCCTATTGAGAAAATTAAAAGAGATAAATTAGAAAAATTATTATATGGTAGTTCTGAAGTATTAGAATTTAATTATGTTTCTAAAAATGGCAGTACAAGAATGCAAAAAGACTTTTATGAAGGTATAATAACAAATCTTCAAAGAAGATATATTGAGACAAAAAGTGGTTGGATAAGAGAATGGATAGAACAATTTATGATGGAACTTCCTTGTGAAACATGTCATGGCTCTAGATTGGCTGATTTTGTTTTAGCAGTAAAAATAAATAAAAAGAATATATATGAATTAACTTGTATGAGTATAAGAGATTTATATAACTTCTTAGAAGGTCTAACACTTACTAAAACTGAACAAGAAATAGGTAATTTAATATTAAAAGAAATAAAATCAAGATTAAATTTCTTAATAAATGTTGGATTAGAGTATTTATCACTTGCTCGTACAGCAGGTACTTTATCTGGTGGTGAATCACAAAGAATAAGACTTGCTACACAAATAGGATCTAGATTAACTGGTGTACTTTATGTACTTGATGAACCAAGTATTGGTTTACATCAAAGAGATAACCAAAGATTAATAAATTCAATGTTAGAGATGCGTGATTTAGGTAATACAATTATTGTTGTTGAACATGATACTGATACTATGTTAGCAGCTGATTACTTAGTTGATATTGGACCTAAAGCAGGTATGCATGGTGGTGAAGTAGTTGCTTGTGGCACACCTAGTGAAGTTATGGCAAATCCTAATAGTTTAACTGGTAAATATTTAACAGGAGAACTTAAAATAGATGTACCTAAAACTAGAAGAAAAGGTAATAAAAAATATATTGAAATTAAAGGTGCTAGTGAGAATAATTTAAAGAATATTGATGTTAAATTTCCATTGGGAACATTTACTTGTGTAACTGGTGTATCTGGAAGTGGTAAAAGTACTTTAGTAAATGAAATACTTTATAAGCTTGCAGCTATTAAAGTATATAAAAGTAAATTAAAACCAGGTAAATATAAATCTGTAAAAGGATTAGAAGAAATAGATAAGATAGTAGATATATCACAAAATCCAATAGGCCGAACACCAAGAAGTAATCCGGCAACTTATACTGGAGTATTTGATGACATAAGAGATGTTTTTGTGGATACAAAAGAAGCTAAAATTAGAGGTTATGATAAAAGTAGATTTTCATTTAATGTTAAAGGTGGACGCTGTGAAGCATGTTGGGGCGATGGTGTAAAGAAAATAGAAATGCACTTTTTACCGGATGTTTATGTTCCATGTGAAGTATGTGGAGGAACACGTTATAATAAAGAAACACTTGAAGTAAAATATAAAGGTAAAAATATATATGATGTTTTAGAAATGCGTGTTGAAGAAGCTTATGAATTTTTTGAAAATGTTCCAAAAGTAAAGAACAAATTACAAATGCTTATGGAAGTAGGTTTATCATATATTAAATTAGGTCAAAGCGCACCTACATTATCTGGTGGAGAAGCAGCACGTGTAAAACTTGCAAAAGAATTACAAAAGAAACCAACTGGTAAGAGTTTATTTATACTTGATGAACCAAGTACAGGACTACATACTGATGATATTAAAAAATTATTATTTATATTACAAAAAATAGTAGATAATGGTGATACTGTTATTGTTATTGAACATAATTTAGATATTATTAAAGTAGCAGATCATATAATTGATTTAGGACCAGAAGGTGGGGATAAAGGCGGAACAATTATTGCTACAGGAACACCTGAGGAAATAGTTAAAGTAAAAGAAAGCTATACTGGTCAATATTTAAAACCATTATTATAAGTACACAATGTGTACTTATTTTTTATTTATCTTTAAAAATACATATTATTTTGTTATAATGTAAATAGAATTATTGACAATAAGGAGGATATTATGACACCACATATTGAAGCAAAAGATAATGAAATAGCAAAGACAGTAATTATGCCAGGTGACCCTTTGCGAGCAAAATATATTGCTGAAACATATTTAACTGATTATAAATTAGTTAATAATATTAGGGGTATGCTAGCATATACAGGAAAATATAAAGATAAAGAAATAACTGTAATGGCTTCTGGTATGGGAATGCCTAGTATAGGAATTTATTCTTATGAATTATATAAATTTTATAATGTAGATAATATTATTAGAATAGGTACAGCAGGTTCTTATACAAAAGATTTAGAATTACATGATTTAATATTAGTTAATGGAAGTTATTCTGAATCAAGTTTTGCTAAAACACAAAATGGTTGTTTAGATAAAATGCTATATGCATCTGATTACTTAAATTTTTATATAAAAGAAGCAGCAGAAGAATTAAGTAAACATATATCAATATCTAATATACATAGTAGTGATGTATTTTATAAAGAAAATGATAATTATAAAGAATTATATGATAATGAAGGATGCATGGCTTGTGAAATGGAATCATTTGCATTATTTCATAATGCTAATGTCTTAAAAAAGAGAGCTGCATGTATTTTAACAGTTTCAAATAATTTAGTTACTGGAGCAGAAACTACAAGTATGGAAAGACAAAAATCATTAAATGATATGATAATACTTGCTTTAGAAAGTGCTATAAGATTATGATGAATCTAAAACTAATTCCTAAGATAGAATTACATGTTCATTTAGATGGTTCAGCTAGACCTGATACAGTAGCAGACATATTAGATATGAATTTAGATGATGTTAAAAGACAAATGATTGCGCCATATAAGTGTAAAGATTTAAATGATTATTTAGATAAGTTTTCTTTACCAATAAAAGCTATGCAAACAAGAGAAAATCTTGAAAGAATAGCTTATGAAGTCGCAACTGATATAAAAAATGATGGCTGTATATATGCTGAAATAAGATTTGCTCCATTAAAACATATTACTACAGGAATGTCTTTATATAATGTCATTGAAAGTGTTTTAAGAGGATTAGATCGCGTAGATTTAAAAACAAATTTAATACTATGCATGATGCGTGATGCTAAAGTACAAGAAAATATGCAGGTCATAGATTTTGCAAAACATTATTTAAATAATGGGGTATGCGCAGTAGATTTAGCAGGAGCTGAGAGCATATATGAAACAAAAGATTTTGCTGAATTATTTGAATATGCAGAATCAGTAGGTGTACCTTTTACTATCCATGCAGGTGAAGCTGCAGGTATTGATAGTATATCTTCTGCTATTTCATTTCATACTAATAGAATAGGACATGGTATAAGAATAATAGAAGATGATAAAATAATTAATGAAGTAATAAATAAAAACATATTACTTGAAATATGTCCAACTTCTAATATTCAAACCAATGTAATTACAGATTTTGAAAATCATCCAATAAAAAAATTACATGATATGGGTGTTAAAATTTCTATTAATACGGATAATAGAACAGTATCTAATACGACACTTACAAGAGAATATCAATTATTAGAAAGTAAATTAGGTTTTACTGAAGAAGATTTTGTTAAAATTAATAGACAATCTATAGAATTTGCCTTTTTGAGTGAAGACGAAAAGAAAAAATTAAGAAATAAATTTAATAGTTTAGTTATATAACATAGTGAGGTGACATAAATGGAATATATTAAAAAAGAAACTCCCGCTTATAATTTACATTTTATCAAAACAGATAAATTTAAAAAGATAAAAATCAAAATTAATTTTAAAGAAGTAGCAACTAAAGAAAAAATAGTTTATAGAAATTTATTATCATTAATATTATTAGAAGCAACTAAGAAGTATAATACTAAAAGATTATTAGATATTGAATGCGAAAATTTATACAATATTGGAGTAGGTTTTAATACATTTATGTCTGGTAATTATCATGTTCTATCTTTATCAACAAATTTTTTAAATGAAAAGTATACGGAAGAAGGAATGAATGAAAAATCATTAAAGTTTTTCTTTGATTTTATATTTGATCCTAATGTATCAAATAATGAATTCTTCAAGCAAACTTTCGATAATGCTAAAAATATTTTAAAGGAAGATATTGAATCATATGATGATAATCCTGGAAATTTTGCTTTTTCAAGATTATATGCAAATATGTTTCCAAATTCACCACTTTCATATCGTGGATGTGGTTATATAGAAGATTTAGAAACAATAACAGTTTCTAACTTATATGAATATTATAAAGAATTAATAAAAAAAGATGTTATTGATATATTTATAATAGGTGATATTAATATTAATAATATTACTAAAATTATTAGTGATAATTTTGATGTTAATACTATAAAAAATACTAATATTTCTCATTTTATAGAACAAAAAGAATTTAAAAAATCTCCAGTTACTATAAAAGAAAAGAAAAATATCAATCAAAGTATTTTAATATTGGCAGCAAAAATAAAAGATGTTACAGACTTTGAAAGAATGTATGTATTATCTGTTTATAATTATATTTTAGGAGGTAGTCCTGATTCAAAATTATTTAAAGATGTAAGAGAAAAGAATAGTTTATGTTATTATATAACTTCATCTCATTCAGGAATTGCGAGTTTAGAATTAATTAATTCAGGTATTGACTATAAAAACTATGAAAAAGTTTTAAAAATAACAAAGCAAAAAATGAAAGAAATGAGTTTAGGTAATTTTACTGAGGAAGATATTGAGCATGCTAAAATTAATAGTAAAGCTGCTTTAAAAGAAATAGAAGATAATGAAAGTACTATACTTGCTCTATATGAAGCACATGAATATTTAGGATATGATTTATTAGAAGATAGAAATATAAAAATAGATAAAGTAACTAAAGAAGATGTAATAAATATTACTAAGAAAATTAAATTAGATACTATTTTCTTACTAGAGGGGAGTAAACGAAATGAAAAAGAAGAAGATTAATGGTCTTGATTTAGAAGTTTACTCTGAAAAATTAGATAATGGTTTAGAAATATATATTGTTCCTGATAATACAGTTAATAATACATATGCAACATATTCTACAAAATATGGCGGAATGCATAACGATTTTATACCTTATGGTGAAAAAGAAATGTTTTATTCTAAAAAAGGAATAGCTCATTTTCTTGAACATAAAATGTTTGAACAAGAAGATGAAAGTGATGTATTTAAATTCTTTGGTGATCATGGCAGTAATGCCAATGCTAATACAAGTTATTATAAAACAACTTATTTGTTTTCAGGGCCTAATGCCTTTTATGAAAATTTAGAATTCTTGATTAGTTATGTGGAAAAACCATATTTTACTGATAAGAATGTTGAAAAAGAAAAAGGTATAATTATTGAAGAATTAGAGATGTATGAAGATAGACCATATAGTAAACTATTTAGTACATGTTTATATAATACTTTAGTAGAACATCCTATAAAATACCCAGTAATTGGTACAGTAGATAGTGTTAATAGTATTACTAAAGAAGATTTATATGCTTGCTATAATACTTTTTATCATCCATCTAATATGTTTATTGTAGTAACAGGTAATGTAGATCCTATTAAAACAATTGATATAATAAAGAAACATGAGAATAAGAGAAAATTAGTAGAAGAGAAAGAAATAGTATTAAAGAAATATAATGAACCAGATAAAGTATTTAAAAAAGAAGAAATAATTAATATGGATATAACAATACCTAAAGTAGCTATTGCTTATAAAATAAATGGTTCTAAAATTAAAAATATAGATATACATTATTTATATAAATATATAATAAATTCATTTGATTTAAAACTAGGTTCTACTTCATTATTTACTGAAAAATTACGTAATGCTAATTTAATTACTAATTGTATTGATGCAACTGGTGTATT
>DAOPJC010000049.1:0-7438 GCA_035399485.1 Bacilli bacterium | reverse complement strand
TTATAACATTGGTTTTCTTTTTTTTGTACCTTACCCCAAACTATTTTACACTATCTTGATTCTTTTTTTCTTGTATAAAAGCATAAATTATATTATAATATTAATGTGAGATAACATAAGGAGGATATATGAAAAAAAGAATAATTAGTGCCATAATTATGATAATAATATGTGTACCTATTTTTATAATTGGTGGCAATTTATATAATATTGCAATTTCTTTATTAGCGATATTTGCATTAAAAGAATTTTTAGATATTAAGGAAACAAAGAAAAAGATTCCTGGGTTTATTAAATTTATATCATATGTATTTTTATTAATGTTTTTGATATCAAATATTGGTGCACCTATAAAGACATTTAGTATGGATTATAGAATTATAAGTGGTTTATTTTTATCATTTTTAATACCAACTATTTTATATCATAATAGAGAAACATATAGTATTAATGATGCTTTTTATATGATAGGAGGAATATTCTTTTTATCATTACCAATGATATTATTTATTAATGTTCGTTTATATAGTTTTATGTTAATGATATATTTAGTATTAATACCAATTATTACTGATACATTTGCTTATTTAACAGGAATGTTAGTAGGTAAACATAAATTGTTAGAAAGTATTTCACCTAAGAAAACTTGGGAAGGAACAATCGGTGGATCAATATTTGGTACATTTGTTGGAGTTATGTATTACATAACAGTAATTAATCCTAACGTTAATATATTTAAAATTATTTTAATTACTGGTTTCTTATCAGTATTAGGACAATTTGGTGATTTAGCTTTTTCTGCTATTAAGAGATATTTCGGAAAGAAAGATTTTTCAAACTTAATTCCAGGACATGGTGGTATTTTAGACAGAATTGATAGCATAATTTTTATTTTATTAGGATTTATGTTTTTCATTTCAATAATATAGATGGAGGCATAAAATGACAATAATATATTTTATTTTAATATTAGGAATTACAGTATTTATTCATGAATTAGGACATTTTATATGTGCTAAAAAATCAGGAATATATGTATATGAATTTTCTTTAGGTATGGGTCCACTAATTAAAACATGGAAAAGAAAAAATGATGAAACTAATTATTCAATAAGATTATTTCCAATAGGTGGATATGTTAGTATGGCTGGAGAAAGCGTTGAAGATGATGCTAATATTCCAAATAATAAAAAAATGCAAAATAAAACATGGTTACAAAGATTTGCAACTATAATTGCAGGAATAACAATGAACTTTATCTTAGCATTATTGATTTTCTTTATTGTAGGTTTAGTAAATGGTTCACCACAAAATAATGCTTATATAAAGTATTTAGATGAAGATTTACCTGCTTATAATTCAGGACTACAAGTTGATGATGAAGTAGTTAAACTTAATGGTAAAAAAATTAATTCTGATATGCTTTTATTAAAACTAATGATTAATGAAGATAAAGTAATTAGATTAACTGTTAAGCATAAAGATGGTAATTATGATAATGTTATAATTACTCCAAAGAAAGTAACTGAGGATAAAAAAGATACTTATAAATTTGGCTTTGGAATGTATACTAAGACTAAAAAAGGATTTATTGAAGCAGTTAAATATGCATTTACAAAATTCTGGTCATTAATAGTTCAAATGGCTTCTATAATAGGATATTTATTTACAGGTAAATTAAGTTTAAATAATTTATCTGGTCCAGTAGGAATATATAATGTAGTTGGTGAAACTGCAAAAACTGGATTTATTAATTTATTATTCTTATTAGGATATATTTCATTAAATGTTGGATTTGTAAATTTACTTCCAATTCCTGCATTTGATGGAGGAAGATTATTATTTTTAATAGTAGAAAAGATTAAAGGCAAACCTGTTAGTACAAAATTTGAAAATACAGTTCATACTATAGGAATGATGTTTTTAATGTTATTGATGGTTATAATAACTTATAATGATATAGTAAGAATATTTTTTGGAGGCTAATATTGAATAAAATAGATTCTAAGTATGCAGTAAATTATTACGAGATAGTAAATTTTGTATATGATAAAGAAGATATTTTAACCGAAAGAATAATTGAGTATTATAAAAATTATTTTTTAAATATAATACCAAAAGAAACTTATAAGATTAATTATTTAGATATGATAGTTTATAAGTATATAGATAATATATATTTTAATACATATGTTAGAAATAATATTGATGATAATATAGATTATTATTATGATTTAGATATTTATTTAATTAATTTATATAAAGAATATGAAAATAAATTAGAAAGAAAGATAACTAATAATAGATGGTTATAAGGTGGAATATGTTAAAGGTTAAAAATGTAACAAAATATTATGACAAGTTTAAAGCAGTAGATGATCTATCTTTTGAAGTAGAACCAGGCGAAATATTTGGACTTTTAGGTGTTAATGGTGCAGGTAAAACTACAACTTTTAGAATGGTTATGGGATTACTAGAACCAACTAAAGGTGAAATTACATTAAATGGAAAGAAAATAGATTATAGTGTAACTGATGATATTGGATTTCTTACAGAAGAAAGAAGTTTACTTACTAAGTTAACAGTAAAAGAACAATGTTTATTCTATGGTAATTTAAAAGGCATGAGTGATAAAGATGTTCTTAAAAGATTAGATGAATTATTAAAGAAATTTTACAAAAATGAAGATAACTTTGATATAGAAAAATTTAAAAATAAAAAGATTAAAGAATTATCAAAGGGTAATCAACAAAAAGTACAATTCATTACAGCAATAATGAATAAACCAAAATTATTAATACTTGATGAACCATTTTCTGGATTAGATCCATTTAATGTTGAATTATTTAAAGATGAAATAAAAGAAATGGCAGCAACAGGTAGTATGATTATATTCTCTTCTCATAGAATGGAACATGTTGAATTATTCTGTAAAAAACTAGTAGTTCTAATGCATGGTAAATCAGTTCTAGAAGGAAATTTAAAAGATATAAAAGAACAATATCGTAAGAAAAATATTATTATTGAAGGTGATGTTGATCTTGATAGTATTAAAGAAATTAAAGGAGTAGTAAGTATAACAACTATTGGTAATGCTTATGAAGTTAAAATTGATAATATTGATGTTAGTAAAGAAGTATTTAAAGTAGTATCTAAATCAAAGAATATATTAAAATATCAAGTTGAAGAACCTTCTTTAAATGAGATATTTGTTACAAAGGTAGGTGAAAGCTATGAAAAGTAAATTAAATTATTTAATAGGTGTAAGTTTTAAAAGAAAAGTATGCACTAAATGGTTTAAAGTAGTAAATATTTTACTTGCTATAGCTATTATCGCAATTGCTAATATGGATAGTATAATAAGTTTCTTTGGTGGAGACTTTAATGAAAAACAACAAATATATGTAGTTGATAAAACTAATGAAGCATTTGATATATTTGAAAATCAAATGTTACTAACAAATGCTTCAGAAACTAAAGAAGATTTAGATTATAAAATTGAATTATATAAAGGTAAAGAAACAGAAAAAGATTTAGTTAAAGAAGATGAAAAAGCTTTAGTAGTAGTATTTGATAAAGATGCTAATGATAAATTAAAAGTTCAATTAGTATCATATGGTTATTTAAATATATTAGATAATCAATATTTACAAAATTCTATTTACAACACAAAAGTTGCTTTAGCAATTCAAGATTCTAATATTTCAGTAGCAGAATTAAATGATATATATTCACAAATTGAAGTTGAAAGAGTAATGATTGATGAATCAAAAAATTCAACTGAAGAGAATAGTGAAGTAATTATGACTACAGTATTCCCAATTATAATATTACCATTCTTTATGTTAGTAATATTCTTAGTACAAATGATTGGTGCTGAAGTTAATGATGAAAAAACAACTAAAGGAATGGAAATAATAATATCAAGTGTTTCACCAAAACAACATTTCTTTGCAAAAGTTATTTCAAGTAATTTATTTGTAATTATGCAAGGAGTATTATTATTTGTTTATGGTGCCATAGGATATTTACTTAGAGGTGCAATAGGCGGTAGTGATATTACAGGTGGTGTATTTGATTCTATAGGTGGAATGTTAAAATCTGTATTAGATTCATCATTTATGGATAAATTAATTTATATAATTCCACTTACATTAATACTTATGTTATTAACATTTGTAGCATATTCTTTAGTAGCAGGTATACTTGCTAGTATGACAACAAATACTGAAGATTATCAACAAGTACAAACTCCAATTATGATTACATTATTATTAGGATATTATTTAGCTGTTTTAGCAAGTACATTTGATGGAGCAATCTTCATTAAAATATTATCTTTTGTACCATTTATTTCAGCAATCTTATCTCCATCATTATTGGTATTAGGTCAAATAGGAATAATTGATGTATGTATATCAATAGGCTTAATGATAGGATCAATTTATCTATTAATTAAATATGGTCTTAGAGTATATAAAGTAGGAATATTAAATTATTCTTCAAGTAATATGTTTAAGAAAATATTAAAAGCTTTAAAAGCAAAATAAATCGATTTAAAATCGATTTTTTTTTTATAAAAATATATTTTTTTTAATTACCTTATGTTATAATTAAAAAGGCAAGACTAAGTAGGTGAAATTATGGAAAATATATATAATAATAGTATTTTATTAATAGGTCCACCTAATGTAGGCAAGAGTGAAGTAAGTAATATTTTAAGTGAACATACTGGCTTACCTGTTGTATCATTAGAGAGTACACGTGATAAATATTATAATGAATTAGGTTATGATAAAGAATATGCAACTAAATTAAAAAGAGAAGAAGGCTTTTTAGCTCGTTATAGATATTGGAAAAAATTTGAATCATATCATGTTTCTAAATTTTTACCAACTATTACAGAACCTTCAATAATTAAATTTGAAGCTTCACAAACAGTATACGAAGAAGAAGAATTATTTAATCAAGTAAAAGACGCTATGAAGAATTTTAAGAATATTATTTTATTGTTACCTGATATTGATTTACAAGATTGTTGGAGTAAAATTAATAAAAGTGGAAAAGTACCTGTAGGTTCTGATTTATCTAAATTAAATTGGCATCTAGTAAGTGCTCCATGTAATGGTAATTTAGCTACTATGACTGTATGTGTATGTGGTAGAAGTAGTGAAGAAGTTGCTAATGAAATATTAGAATTTGTTAATAAGAATAAAACACTAGTAAATAATTAACACAATATTTTTATATTGTGTTTTTTCATTGATAAATAAATATAAATATTATATAATTAAATTATACAGGATGGTGATAATATGAGAAAAGATATGCCTAATATTACATATAAAGATTTAGAAGAAAAAGTATCTTCTTATATAACAGATGAAAAAGAAATAGAAACAATTAAAAATGCTTATTTATTTGCTTCAGAAATGCATTTTGGTCAAAAAAGATTAACAGGTGAAGATTATATTAGTCATCCATTAAATGTTGCTTACATTTTGACTGAAATTTATGCTGATTATGCAACATTATGTGCTGCATTATTACATGATGTTTTAGAAGAATCAAAAGTAACAAAAGAAGAATTAGTAGATAAATTTGGTGATGAAATTGCTTTATTAGTAGATGGAGTTACTAAAATAAATAAATTAAACTTTGCTGGTGATAATGAGGCCATTATTGCCAACCATCGTAAAATATTAGTAGGTTTATCAGAAGACGTTCGTGTTATCATTATTAAACTTGCTGATAGATTACATAATATGAGAACATTATGGGTATTACCTGAAAAAACACAAAAAGAAAAAGCTAAAGAGACTTTATCAATTTTAACACCAATTGCTCATCGTTTGGGTATTGGTAGTATTAAAAGTGAATTAGAAGATTTATCACTTAGATATTCAAAACCAGAAGCTTACTTTGAAATTGTTGAAAAATTAAATCAATCAAAAACTGAAAGAGAAGATTTAGTTTTAAATATGAAAAATGAAGTATCTGATTTATTGAATGAACATGGTATTAATCACGAAATAAAAGGTCGTGCTAAAAGTATCTATAGTATTTATAAAAAAATGGATAAAGGTAAAAGATTTAGTGATATATATGATTTACTTGCAATGAGAGTATATGTTGATAATGAAGCTGAATGTTATCAAGCATTAGGAATTATTCATTCTAAATTTAAGCCAATACCAAAAAGGTTTAAAGATTATATAGCTATGCCAAAAACAAATATGTATCAATCATTACATACTACAGTTTTTGGAATAGGTGGTCAATTATATGAAATTCAAATTCGTACATATGAAATGGATCAAGTAGCAGAATTAGGTATTGCGTCACATTGGTCATATAAAGAAAAAGGTAGTAATGTTAAAGCTAGTATGCAAAATGCTATGGAACAAAAACTACAATTTTTTAGAAATATTATGGAATTAAAGAATGAAGAATCTAATGATGAAGATTTTGTTAAATCTGTAAGTGAAGATATCTTAAAAGAGAATATATATGTATTTACTCCAAAAGGTGATGTTATTGAATTACCAGTAGGAGCAACTCCAATTGACTTTGCATATCGTGTACATAGTGATGTAGGCGATAAAATGATAGGAGTTATAGTTAATAATTATATAGTTCCTTTTGATTATAAATTAAAAGATAATGATATTATTAAAATTAATACTAATAAAAATTCAGTTGGTCCATCTCGTGAATGGATAAATATGGCTTTTACTAGTCAAGCTAAAAATAAAATTAAAGCATTCTATAATCGTATAGATAAAGAAGAATATTTAAAGACTGGTGAAGAAATATTAAAAGACGAACTTCGTAAAAGAAAACTTGTTATTAATGAATTCTTAGCGTCTGATAATATTGATAAAATCTTAAAAGAATTAAAGTATAAAACAATAGATGAATTATATATAGCTCTTGGTAGTAATAAAATAACTACTAATTATGTAATCAATTTTATTAATGGTGATACTGAAACTAAATCGGATATTATATTAAAGAAAACAATGAATAATGAAATAGAGGATATTGTTTCTAAGAATGATGTTATTGTTGAAGGAATAGATGATATAAAAATTAATATTGCTTCATGTTGTCATCCAGTACCAGAAGATAATATAGTAGGTTATATTACTAAAGGTAATGGTATAACAGTACATAGAATTAATTGTCCTAATATTAGTGATTTAGAAGAAAGAATTATATCTGTAAGATGGAATAATAATATTGAAAAAAATTATCCAACTACTATATTAGTACATGCTACTGAAAATCAAAATGTTTTACTTGCTGTTATATCTAAAACTTCAAATACTAATATATCTGTACAAAGTATAAATACAATAAATAGTAAAGAAGATTTCTTATTTGAAATAACTATACTTGTTTCATCTAAAGAAAAACTAGATAAATTTATTAATGA
>DAOPJC010000048.1:0-7529 GCA_035399485.1 Bacilli bacterium | reverse complement strand
TACTATAGGTATTGATAATAAAGATGTTGATGTACGTGCAACTAATATTAAAATGACTTATGAAGGAATGACTTTTGATTGTATATTTAAAGGTGATAAAAAGAAATATAAATTTGAGACTAAATTATTAGGTAAAGCTAATATATATAATATTTTAGCAAGTATAGCTTTAGGATCATATTTAGGTATTAAAATAGATCAATTAAAATTAGGTGTTAAAAAAGTTAACTCAATAGAACATCGTTTAGAATTAAAAAAATATTTAGATATTAATATAATAGATGATGCTTATAATTCTAATCCAGTAGGATCTAAAATGGCTCTAGAAGTATTAGATTTAATGCCTGGTAAAAAGATAATAGTAACACCAGGAATGATTGAACTTGGTAAAGAAGAACATGATTTAAATATGAAGTTTGGTGAATATATTGCTTCCGTTTGTGATGAAGTTATCTTAGTAGGTGAAGCACAAACAAAACCAATATATGAAGGTCTTATGAATAAGAAATATGATAAAAAGAAAATTCATATTATTAATGATGTAAAAATAGCGTTTAATTTAATGAGAGAATTAAAAGGTAAAGAAACTTATGTTTTATTAGAAAATGATTTACCTGATATATTTAATGAGAAATAGGAGATAATATATGATAGTAGGATTAATAATATTAATATTAGGTATAGTATGTTTAATAAATGAAATGAATTTAGGAATTAAAATTGAGTTTGATTTATTATGGCCATTAGTAATGATAGTATTCTCTTTAGGATACATGATTAAAAATAAGAAATTAGGTTTCTGGAGTACTTTATTTATGTTTATAGGTATTTGGTATACATTATATTATTTCAATATAATAACTGTATCTTTAGATGAATATTTATGGCCAGTAATCTTAATAATTTTAGGTGGCGCAATTATAAGTAGTAAAATTTCTTGGGATAATAAAGCTAAAGAAGGAAAATCTTATTGTAAAGTTGATTCTAAAGATGGAAAATTAACTTATGATGGAATCTTTGGTGGAATTAAAGAAACAGTAAAGAAAACTGATTTTGTTGGATGTATAATAAATGCTATCTTTGGTTCAGTAGAATTAGATTTAAGAGAAATAAAAGTAGAAGATAATATTACAATAGACGCTAATAGTATCTTTGGTGGAATTGATTTAAGAGTTCCAGATGATTATAATATAGTTGTTAATTCATTTGCTATCTTTGGTGGAAATGAAAACAAAGCTGATAAAAAATTTGATGAGAAAAGAAAAACAATATATATAAATTGTGTTTCAATATTTGGTGGAACAGAAATAAAATAAGGGAGTGTAAGAATGAAAATTAAGTTAGGTGTTATCTTTGGTGGAGTTAGTGTTGAGCATGAAGTAAGTATTATTTCAGCTGTTCAAGCTATGAACGCAATTGATCAAGAAAAATATGAAATAATTCCTATATACATTGATAAAGAACGTAATTGGTATACAGGAAAAATGCTAATGGATATTGATATTTATAAAGATTTTAATGAATTAAAGAAATATGCAAAAAGAGTTACATTATATAAGAAAGATGGAAGTTATTACTTACAATCATTAGGTTTCTTTAAAAGTAATGTTGCTGAAATAGATGTAATATTCCCAATCGTTCATGGAGCTAATGTTGAAGATGGTACATTAGCAGGATATTTAGATACAATAGGTATTCCATATGTTGGAAGTAGAGTATTAGGCTCTGCTTTAGGACAAGATAAAGTAGTAATGAAACAGGTATTTGCTGCTTGCAATTTACCAATAGTACCATATACTTGGTTCTATGATGTTGAATACTTAAATGATGCTAAAAAATATGAAAAAGAAATTAAAAAAATAGGATATCCAGTAATAGTTAAACCAGCTACTTTAGGTAGTAGTGTAGGTATTACAGTTGTTAAAAAAGATAGTGAATTAGATGAAGCTATTATGAATACTATAACATATGATAATAAAATAGTTATAGAAAAAGTTATTGAAAACTTAGTAGAAGTAAATTGTAGTATTTTAGGAAACTATGAATATCAAGAAGCTTCAGTATTAGAAGAAGTAACAAGTACTAATGAATTCTTAACATATAAAGATAAATATATTGGTTCTTCTAAAAAGACTGGTTCATCTAAAGGCATGGCTTCTACATCTAGAATAGTTCCTGCTAGATTAACTAAAGAAATGACAGAAGAAGTACAAGAAGTTGCTAAAAATGCTTTTAAAGCATTAAATTTAGGTGGTATATGTCGTGTAGACTTCCTTATTGATAAGAAAGCTAAAAAAGTATATTTAAATGAACCAAATACAATTCCTGGATCATTATCATTCTATTTATGGGAACCTTCAGGAAAGAAATATTGTGATTTATTAGATGAAGCAATCACAATTGCAATTAAAGATTATAAAAATAAATCAAAGAAAACAGTTTCTTTTGATACAAATATATTATCTAATTTCAATGGCACTAAAGGTGTTAAAGGATTAAAAGGAATTAAAGGAATTAAAGGAAAACTAGGAAACTAAAGTAGATTAATTAATCTACTTTTTGTTTGATAGCTAAATACTAGATTTTTTCTCTATTTTTAGGTATAATTAAAGAAGGTGATTATATGTTCGAAAGTTTAGGCGATAGATTACAATCTGCTATCGATAAAATTAAAGGTTATGGAAAAATAACTGAAGATAATATTAGTGAAGTTGTAAGAGAAATAAGACTTGCATTATTAGAAGCAGATGTTAATTATATAGTAGTAAAAGAATTTATTAACAAAGTAAAAGAAAAAGCTTTAGGTGAAGAAGTAAGTAAAAGTTTAAAACCTGGAGAAATGTTTGTAAAAATATTAAAAGATGAGTTAGTAGAATTATTAGGTGGAGAAAAGAAAGATTTATGTACTTCTTATAATCCTACGATACTTATGATGGCTGGTTTACAAGGTAGTGGTAAAACTACTACTGCTGGAAAACTTGCTTTAATGTTAAGAAAGAAATTTAATAAGAAACCATTATTAGTAGCGTGTGATGTATATAGACCTGCCGCTATTGACCAATTAAAACAATTAGGTAAAGAACTTAATATAGAAGTATATGATGAAGGATTAGGTAATCCAGTAGAGATTGCTACTAATGCCTTAAAATATGCTAAAGAAAATGGTTATAATTATATCTTAATAGATACAGCTGGTAGATTACATATTGATGAAGCTCTAATGGAAGAATTAAAACAAATTAATGATAGTGTAAAACCTAATGAAATATTATTAGTAGTTGATAGTATGACAGGACAAGACGCTATTAATGTAATAAATGGATTTAATGAAGCATTACCTATAACAGGTGCAGTATTAACTAAACTAGATGGTGATACAAGAGGTGGAGCAGCTTTATCAATTAGACATTTAACTAATATTCCAATTAAATTTATTGGTGTTAGTGAAAAAATGGATGGATTAGAAGAATTCTATCCAGAAAGAATGGCAACTCGTATTCTTGGTATGGGTGACATTATGAGTATGCTTGAAAAAGCAGAATCAGTAATTGATAAAGATGAAGCTATGCAATCAGCTAAAAAGATGCAAAGTGGTAAATTTGATTTAGAAGATTTTTTAACTCAATTAAAACAAATAAAGAAATTAGGACCACTTGAAAACTTAATTAAAATGGTTCCAGGTGCTAAAAAAATGGGACTTAATAACGTTAAAGTTGATCCTAAAGAAATGGCTCATATAGAAGCTATAATATTATCAATGACAACAGAAGAAAGAAAAAATCCAGATATCTTAAAAGCTAATCGTAAAATTCGTATAGCAAAAGGCTCTGGAAGAACAGTAGAAGAAGTAAATCGTTTATTAAAACAATTTGATCAAATGAAAATAATGATGAAGCAATTCAAGAATGGTAATTTAAAACTACCATTCTAAAGGAGTAATATGGAAGGAATAAATATAATATATCCAATAATAGTTTTTTTCTATTTAGTAATTATATTTTTACTTAATTATTATTTAAATCTTAATATGAAAAAAAATAATAAACATTTAGTAAAAATGGAAAAAATAAATCCAACTATTAATTTATATTGTTGTGATTTATTAAATGCAAATAAATTATTTTGGGTAAGTCTATTAGAATTAATAGATAATAATTATTATAAATTAAAAGAAATAGATGATAAATTATATATTGCTAATAACAAAAAAGTTAATTTATGTAATTATCAACTAGAATTAGCAAATTATGTAGATAAAATAATTAAAGCAAATGATAATTTATTAGAATTAGAAAAATTAGATAATTATACAAGAAAAGATGTTAAATTTAATTCAAAATTAAATAATTACATATTAAATTTAAAGAAAGATACTAATGAAATAGTAGGTTCTTTAGATAGATTTAATAATTATAAATTTTCTATAATATTCTCACTTGTTTATTCAATATTAGTAATTAATTTTTTAACAAGTGATATTAATGTGATAGGTAAAACTTTAATAATATTACCATTTTTATATTTTACTATCGCAATATCATATATATTAAAAAATAGAATAGGTGTTTTAAATAAAAAGAAATACTTAGTTGCTTTTATATTATTTTTTGGAATTGGAATGTTATGTCAAAATATATGGAATTCTAATGTAGGTAATAATTATATATTCTTTCATTTTGTAATGGGAATATTAACTTATATGTATCCATTACTTATAATTATTAATGTTTATTCCATTAAAACTAATTCAGCATATAAGAATGAAATACAAAAAGATTTAATTAGACAAATTAATGAATTAAAAGAAAAGAATGATGATAGAACTAATTATATTTATGTTAAACTTCTTAAAATAAAAAGTGATAAAAAAGATACTTTAAAAGATAAGTATTTTGAAATACTAGACATATAAATATCAGATGTAAGTCTGATATTTTTTTATATTAAGGCATATTACATACATTGTAAACACCTTCTTTCATAATATAAAATAGGTAAGGGGGATTAGTAATGTTTAGAAATTGTTGTCAACGACAAAATTGTTGCAATAGACAAGCAGAATGTTGTAATAGAGAGTGTCCTATCATGGAACCAACAGTTACAAATTGCGTAGAAAAAGAGTTTTATCATGAAGTTGAACATGTTATTCCAGTACACACTCATGTAATTAATAAACATATATATAATCATGTTTATAAACCACAATTCTCATGCTCAGAAGAGTGCAAAGTAATTAATAATGAGTGTAGTAATAACTTTATGAATAAATAAAAGAAGCTAATTATTAGCTTCTTTATTTTTTTCTATTAAAATTTAAATCTTCATCATATTTATACATTTTAATATATAGATTTTCTTTCTTTAGTTTAATTGTTTCTTTTTTAGAAAAATCATATTTTTTAAAATTTATAACATCTTTAATATTAGGTATTTTTTTAAAGTTTTCTACTGCATAACCCATGTTGAATATTAATTCTATTTTTTCTTTAGAAATAGGGTAAATACCTTTGTCACTAGCAAATATATAATAGTAAGTTGTATTATTATCTTCAATAGTAATACATTTAATTGAATCTACATCACCAGATAGTAATGTTTTACTTAATGTAACTGCTTTAATTTTATATTCTAATTGATTGGAAAGAAAGAATCCTAATATATAGCGAATAAAATCATTTCCTTCAAAGAATCCCATATTTGAAAAATCAATAGATGAAAATATAAAGTTTATTTTATCAACAAAGTTTTCTATTAAATCGGCTTTATTTTTAATTTTTATTAATTCATTAAATGATCTTTCACGTTTTTTATCATAACCAAGTTTTTTATCTATTTCTTCAATGATTGTCATATTATTAGTATCATCTTTAATATCAAATTCATCAAGATCATCATCATCTTCAACTAATACATAAAAATTATCAGTCATAATATTATATTTAATTTTAGCTAGATCCATACTAGTATTATTAGTAGCGTCAGCATATATAGTTTTATTATCAATATTCATAATAACCCATGCATGATCATTAAATTCTTTTACTTCAGCATTAATATGTACTAATTCTAATAACTTAACATATATATTAGACCAATTATAACAATTTACTTTATTACTTGTTAGATTTGTTATATCAAAATCTTTTTTTATTTTTTCATTAAAATAAATATCATTACAATTAAATAAAGTTGTTGTATCAAATTCTAGTATTTTGCCTAATTCCATATAAATAAATCTAGCTTTTTCTAAATCATTTAAATCATTAGGTATTTTATCAATTATCATACTTACTAAATTCATAAAATCACCTAATTAATTATAACATATTTAAATATAATAAAAAAGTGTGATATAATTTATTAGGTGAATTTAATGAAGAAGTTTTTAATAGGATTTATATCTTTTTTTATATTAATATCTAGTACTAATGCATTAGAGGTTAATAGTCAAAGAGCAGTTTTATATAATTTAAATGATAATACAATCGTTTATGAAAAGAATAAAGATGAAATAACTAGTATAGCAAGTTTAACTAAAATTATGACGACATTAGTCGCAATTGAAAATATTAAAGAATTAGATAATAATGTAACTATTACTAATGATATGCTAAAAGGTTTAAAAGAAGCAAATGCTTCAGTAGCAGGTTTAAAATTAAATCAAAAAGTTACTTATCGTGATTTATTATATGGAACTTTTTTAGCAAGTGGGGCAGATGCTGCTAGAGGACTTGCTTTAAGTATATCTGGTAGTGAAGATAAATTTGTAGAATTAATGAATAAGAAAGCTAAAGATTTAGGATTGGCTAAAACAGTTTTTACTAATACTACTGGTCTTGATTATAAGACACAAAGTTCAACTGTAGATGAGGTTGCTAAATTATTAAAAACTTCATTAGAAAATAAAACTTTTAAAGAAATATTTTATGCTAAATCATATACTTTTTCAGATAAATCAATAACTGTATATAGTACTTTATATAAGACAGCAACTTATTATAAATTAAATGCAGATAATATCTTAGGTGGTAAAACAGGGTATACTACTAATGCCGGAAGATGTTTAGCAAGTGTAGCATATGATAGTGTTAATGATATTACATATTTATTAGTTACTACTAATGCACCAATTAATAATGGAGAACATGTAAAAGATGCAGTTAGAATTTATGAATATTATTTTGAAAATTATAAGTATCATAATTTAGTAGATAAGAATGATTTATTAGTTACATTAAATACTAAATATGTTAAAGAAAAAGAAATTAGTTTTAAAGCTAAAGAAGATGTTAAAGCATATTTAGATAATACTTTTGATAAAAAAGATGTTAAACTTACATATAAAGGTTTAGATATTATAAATGCAGGTTTAAAGAAAGGTGATGTTGTTGGTAAAATAACAGTATCATATAAAGATAAAGATTATAAAACTATTGATGTAGTATTAGATAATGATGTTAAGTTTTCAATAATAGAATTTATTAAAGTTAATATAATGGTTATTTCTATAGCTTTAGTAGTTATTATTT
>DAOPJC010000047.1:0-8018 GCA_035399485.1 Bacilli bacterium | reverse complement strand
TAAATCTTTTTTATTTTCCATAGTATCACCTAAGTCAATTATATTACTTTTTAGACATTTGTAAAGATATCAAACAAAAGTTGTTTATTTATTAATACATTTTTGGAAAAATGTTGGATATCCATCAAATAAGCATATATGTTCGTGAATATTTAAAAGAAATAGAATAATATATTGATGTTGGTGGTGAAATTATGAATAAATTAGGAGAAAAGATTTGTAAAAATAAAATTAAAATATTAGTAATATCATGTATACTAATAGCCTTATCATTTGTAGGAATGATATTAACAAAAGTAAATTATGATATTTTAGTATATTTGCCTAAAAATATAGAAACAATAAAAGGTCAAAATATACTAACAGATGATTTTAATATGGGATCTTATTCTATTGCGGCTATTGATAACATGAAGAGTAAAGATATATTAAAATTAGAAGAAAAAATAAAAGAAGTAGATGGAGTTAATGAAGTAGCCAGTTTATATGACGTTATTGGTACAACTATTCCAATTGAAATGTTGCCAGATGAAATAGTAGAAAAAGTTCATGCTGGTGAAAGTGATTTATTAATTATTACTTTTAATGACTCTACTTCGAATGAAAAAACTATTAATGCTGTTTCAAAAATAAGAGAAATAACCGATGGACTAGTAAATCAAGGTGGTATGAGTTCAATGGTATTAGATACTATGAATTTATCTAAAACTGAGATTGCTATTTATATATTAATAGCTGTAATATTATGTATTCTAGTTTTAGAATTAACTTTTGATTCCTATATAGTACCAATATTGGTTGTGCAATACTATTTAATTTAGGTAGTAATATATTTTTAGGTCAAATATCATATATTACAAAAGCTTTAGTAGCTGTATTACAACTTGGTGTAACAACAGATTTTTCAATATTCTTATATCATTCATATGAAAATGAAAAATTAAATAATAAGAATAAAGAACAAGCTATGACTAACGCTATCAAAAATACATTCTTATCTGTTACTGGTAGTTCTCTTACAACAATTGCGGGATTCTTAGTGCTATGTACAATGAGTCTTACACTTGGTAGAGATTTAGGAATAGTAATGGCAAAAGGTGTATTGCTAGGAGTTATTACAGTATTAACATTATTTCCAAGTTTATTATTAGTCTTTGATAAAGTAATAGAAAAAACTAAGCATAAAGCATTAAATTTAAAATTTGATAAACTAAATAAGTTTATAGTAAAAAATCATATATTAATAATTGTTATATTTGCAATATTAATAGCACCTATGTATTTAGCTTATTCAAAAGTAAATGTATATTATAAACTTGATAGATCTCTTCCCAATACTTTAGAAAGTATTAAGACTAATGAAATATTAAAAAATGATTATAATATCGTAAGTCCAGAGATAATTCTTTTAGATAGAAATTTAAAAACTAATGAAGTTAATAATATGATTGATAAATTAGAGAATGTTGATGGTATAGATTTTGTATTATCATATTCTAAAATTAAAAGTTTAGGTATAACAGAAAATATGTTAGGAAAAGATATAACAAGTATTTTTGAAAATAATAAGTATCAAATGATACTAGTAAATTCTACTTATGATATAGCGACAGATGAATTAAATGATCAAATTATAGAAGTAAAAAATATTGTAAAAGAGTATGATAAAGACGCTATTGTAGCAGGTGAAGGCCCACTTATGAAAGATTTAATTGAAATAAGTGATACAGATTTTAATAATGTTAATACTTCATCAATAATATGTATATTTATAATATTAATAATTGTATTGAAATCTTTAAGTTTACCAATTTTACTTATAAGTGCAATAGAATTTGCTATCTTTACAAATATGGGTGTTTCTTATTTTAGTGGAACTATTCTTCCGTTTATAGCCCCTATAGTATTAGGAACAATTCAATTAGGAGCAACTATAGATTATGCAATATTAATGACTACTACTTATTTAAATAAGAGAAATATTGGAATAAAAAAAGAAGATGCTATGTTAGATACATTAAATTATACTGGTAATTCTATATTTGTAAGTGCCATGTGTTTCTTTGCTGCAACTTTTGGAGTAGGCATATATTCAAAAATTGAAATGATTGGTTCTTTATGTACATTAATATCTAGAGGAGCAATTATTAGTATGATAGTAGTAATAACAGTGTTGCCTTCAATATTATTAATATTTGATAAATTAATCATTAAAACTACTAAAAAAAATAAGGAGGAAATTAAAGTGAAAAATAAAGTTAAAAAAACAGTAAAAAAAGTTAGCTGTCTTTTACTAGCAATAATGTTTTTGGTAACTAGTACACCAGTTTATGCTTTGACAAAAGATGAAACTGTCTATTCAAAATTAAATTATGATGGGACAATTAAAAATGTAATTGTAAATGAAGAATTAAATAATGATAATAATAGTGAAACAATAGAAGATTATTCTGAATTAAATAATATTATTAATATAAATAGTGATAAAAAATATATAAATAATAATAATAATTTAATTTGGAATGCTAATGGTGAAAATATATTTTATCAAGGCTTAACTACTAAAAAGTTGCCTCTTGATGTTAATATTACATATAAATTAAATGGAAAAGAATATAAATTGGATGAAATAGTAGGTAAAAAAGGAAAAGTATCTATTATAATAAAATATAAAAATAATGATAAACATGTAACTTTAGTAAATAATAAATATGAAACATTATATACTCCATTTGTTGTTACATTTGGTACAGTAATTAGTAACGAAAATAATAGTAATATAAGTATTACTAATGGTAAAGTTATTAATAATGGGACAAGTAATATAGTTGTAGGATTAGCAACTCCAGGTTTATATGAAAGTTTAGATTTAGCTGAATTAAAAAATATGGATACTATAGAAATTACATATGATACTAAAAAATTTGAATTATCTAGTATGTATAGTGTAGTATCATCAAAATTAATTGATAGTAGTGATCTAAAAATATTTGATAAAATGGATAGTTTATATAGTAAAGTAACTGAATTACAAACTAATATGAATACTATTGATGATGGAGCTAAACAATTAAGTTTAGGAACAACAGAATTGCAAACCAAATTAAGTGAATCAATTAAACTATTAACAAGTAATAGTAATAAAGATGCTTTAACTAATGAACAAATAGAACAAATAAAAAATAAAACAGTTAATAATATTAAAAGTACATTTACAACAGATTATAAAAATGAAATTGCTAGTAAAGCATGGACTGAAGTAGCAAATAATATGGATCCCAATGACTCTAATGTAAAAAAAATAGTTACTGATGCTGTTAGTGGTGCCGTAGTTGAATATTTAAATAGTGTTAATGAATATAATGCATATATTAGCTGTGAAACAGCAAAAGTAATTATGACAAAAGGTGGGACACCTACACAAGAACAAGTAAATGATTGTACAACAATAACTAATGATACAGTATTACCTTTAATAATTAAGGCTGCTACTACCTCAGCTAGTACTACTGCTTCAAAAACATCAATGTATGTAGCAGAAAATGTATCAAAAGAAGTATCAGTTAATACAGCTTTATCTTCAGCTATACAAACTGCAACAGGAGTATCTACAACTCTTTCAAAAGAAGTTGCTAATGAAGTAAAAAATGCTTCTATAAGTACTCTTTCTAGTTCACTAAGTACTTTATATAGTGGCGTAGAAAAAATTAATCAAGGCACAAATACTTTATCAGCTGGGATAACAAAATTTAATAATGAAGGAATAACAAAAATAACATCTTTATTAAATACTAATGTAAAATCAATTTCAGAAAAAATAAAAGTATTAAATGAATTAGGTAATAATTATCAATCTTTTGGTAGCAAATTATCAAATACTAATGGAAGTACTAAATTTGTTTTAGTAGTTGGTTCAAAGAAAGTATCTAAAACTATTAAAAAAACAAAGGAAGTAAAATCTAAAGAAAATATTTGGACTAGAACGACAAATTTATTTAAATAATATGTAAAGATTACAATAGTAATCTTTTTTTATGATATAATTATTTATAATAGGAGATGTGTTTATGAAAAAAGTAAATAAAAAGAAGTTGAAAAATAAAGAAAAAAGAGGATTTACATTAATAGAATTATTAGCTGTTATATTAATACTTGCTATTATTGCCTTAATCGCAATTCCTGTAGTAAAAAATGTTTTAGATACTGCTAAAAAGAATGCATTAAAAGATAGTGCATATGGACTAGTACAAGCAGCAGATTTCTATTTTGGTAGAAAATTTGATGGAATGGAATATGATTTAGAATTTGTATGTAAAGATAGCGAATGTAAAATAGATGATAAAGGACTAGAATTTTCAGGACAAATTAAATCAGGAAGAGTAAAACTATATACAGATGGAAAAGTAGCTGTATGTATAGAAGATGGTAAATATGCAGCATATAAAGAAATAAATTCAGATATAGTAACTGTAATGGAAGGTGTTTGTGATTTTGATTTATATAAAGCAGGAGAACCTAAAGTTATATTAAATGAAGTAGCAAAACCAGGAGATTATATATCAATGACTCCAACACTTACATCTGCTGTAATACCATCATCATATACTGGTTATTCAGATCAAACAATTATTCCAAATGAATTAGATGTATGGAGAGTTCTTGAAGTAAAAAATGATGGAACAATTGAAGTAGTAGCTGATCATACTTCGCCTAATTGTAAATTAAGATTTGTAGGTAGTACAGGCTTTATGAAATCAGTTGGAACACTTAATCTTGCTGCATCAAAATTTACTAATGAAAATTATGTGGTAGCAACAAGACACATGGGATATGATGGACAAATACTAAATTTATCTTCATTATCAAAAACTTCAAATACTGTAAATAATAATAATCAAGCAGTTGGTGGAGGAGATATATTACATCTTCATGATTATAATTTAGTAAAAAGTGCTTTAGGGACTTTAGTTGTTAACAATATAAATTATACAGGAGGAGATTATTATTGGTTAGCTTCGAGATATTATACTAATCACTCATCAGATGTATATTGTTATTTTGTAAGAGGCATTACAGGAACAGGTGCTGATGATTTTGATAGAAATGAATACTGCTATAATGGAGGATGGATTACTAATACTGATACAATGGCATTAAGACCAATCTTAACATTAAAATTAGGAATTAAAGTTAAAAATGTAAAAGGTGAAAAAGAAACACCATTTGTATTAGAATAAGGACTAACAAGTCCTTTTATTTATTGAAAAAAATAATTATATATATTATACTATATATAGTTTAAGATAATTGAGGTAACAAAATGAAGAAGAATTTTAAATTAGTTAAATATTTTTTAATATTTATTATTATTGTAATTAGTTTAATTGCTTTAATGATATTATCAGCAAAAATTCCTAAAAAAATGATTGAAAATAATGTTATAGAATCAGCAGAATATTTTAATGAAAAAGAATTGTTTTATGAAATGATAGATAATCATAATGAAACAAAAATTGATCATTATGCAGATTCAATAACACTAAATATTACATATAATATTGAATCAAAAAATTCATTTAGATCAGTTTTAAAATCCAATTATTATGGAAATAATAAAAAGAGTGAAATAGATAATTTGTTAAAGACATCTACAAATAATACAAAATATAAAGCAACTACTGAATATATTAGATATTGGCATGGAACAGTACCAATATTAAGAGTATTATTAATATTTTTTAATATTAAACAAATATATATATTAAATGCAATATTGTTAAGTTTATTAATATCATATTTAATATATAAATTAATTAAAAATAAATTATACTTATTCCTAATAGGCTTTATTATTTCATTAATTCTTACAAATTCATTTGTTGTACCTTTTTGCCTAGAATATTCTAATATGTATTTTGTTACTTTAATAGGTACAATAATATTATTAAATTTATTAGAAAAGAAAAAAGATAATTTAATATTTATATTATTTTTTATACTTGGTATAATTACTTGTTTTATTGATTTTTTAACAACTGAAACTATGTCGTTATTAGTTCCATTAATTTTATTACTTGTATATAAATATAAAGATGAAAAGAATATAAATATTAAAGAGATAGCATTATTAACATTTAAAACTATTATAGTATGGCTTATTGGATATGTAATAATGTGGATTACAAAATGGGGAATATCATTATTAGTTTTAAACATTGATTTAAAAGAAGTTGTTTTAAAAAGTGTTGAAGAAAGATTAGGCGCAGCTAAAGTATTAGAAATAGGAACATATACAAAATCAGTAGTACTTAGAAATGTATTTTGTTTATTCCCACTTTGTTATATAAATAATAAATTATTAATATTATTATTATTTTTATTTATCTTATATACTTTCTTATTCTTTGTAAGAAAAAATAAGAATACATTATCATGGCTTTTATTCTTAATTGCTCTAATACCTTATATTAGATTTATAGTAGTAAATAATCATTCATATCTACATTATTTCTTTACATATAGAGCTCAGATATCATCAATTATCGCTATTGTATTAGGATCATACTATATGATTGATAAAAATATATTTGAAGATATAAAGAAATGCTTAAAGAAAAAGAAATAACTTTCTTATTACCTTGTTTAAATGAAGAAAGTACTATAGTTGAAACGATTATAATGATAAAAAAATATATAAATAGAACTAGTTTAAATGCTGAAATATTAGTTGTAGATAATAGATGTACTGATTCATCAATAAGATTAGCTAAAGAAAATGGTGCTAGAATAGTAAAAGAAGAAAAAAAAGGTTATGGGAATGCTTTAATTAAAGGTTTTAAAGAATCAAAAGGTAAATATATTATTATGGGTGATTGTGATACAACATATGATTTTTCTAATGTAGATATTTTTATTGAAAAGTTAGAAGAAGGATATGATTTAGTTATTGGCAATAGATATAAAGGTGGAATTGAAAAAGGTGCTATGTCATTCTTACATAAATATATTGGTGTACCAATATTATCTAAATATGCTAAGAAAAAATATAAAATAAATATTAATGATTTTCATTGCGGACTAAGAGGAATCAATAGAAAAGAAATTAATAATTTTAAATTTGAATCTGAAGGAATGGAATTAGCAACTGAAATGATTTATTGTTTTGCTAAAAATAATAAAAAAATTATTGAAGTACCTACAGTTTTAAAGAAATGTATTAATAATAAAAGAAAATCTCATTTAAATACATTTAAAGATGGTTATAGACATTTGAAATTTATTTACAAGAGTAAAATGTAAATATAAAAAAGTTCTTGAAAAAAAATTAAAATTATTATAGAATTAATAATGGAGGATAGATAATATGGTAATAAAGAAAAGAATAAAACAATATTTTAATATGTTACTTGTTGCAATTGTATTAGGAACAACAATATTTGCAATTCCAACAGTAAATGCGGAAACATATCTTATGGATGGAGAAAATTCTACTAATACAACAATAAGTGTAGGAATGTACTTAGATGGTTCTGATAGTATTCAAATATCTTCAAATTTACATACTCATATATATATATCCATATGAGTATAATGGAGATTATACAGGAACTACTGGATATACAGAATCTTCATTTTCAATGTCAGGTCAATCTTATGATTTAGATGAACCAAGTGAATTAAATCGCATATGGCAAGTAAAAAGAATTGAAGGACATAATATTTATTTACAAGAAGTAGATAATGTTACAGCAGCAAATGTTGCAGACCAAAATATATTTAGTGGTTCTACAGCAACATTTAATTTTAATGTAACAACAAAATCTAATAGTGATTTATATTATAGATGGTATAGAGTTGTTGGTAATAAAGACACTATAGAAAATGGAGAAACAGATGATATAGCTTTAGCTAATAATACTAACACATTAACAATAAATGATAATAGTAATCAAACTCCAACTTCTGATGTTATAACACCACAATTAGGTGGAACTCATAATGTAGGTGTAATTGCTATT
>DAOPJC010000046.1:0-8120 GCA_035399485.1 Bacilli bacterium | reverse complement strand
ATACCTTCTTTTAATGCATCATTTATATAATCAGGAAATATATCATTAATATTAGCAAATGTTGTATTACCTTTAAATACTGGTTCTATATCTTTAAAACTTTTAGATATATTATTACTATTATAATCTTTAAATAATTGAACAGGTATATTGCCATTTCCTAATTTATAAGCTTTAGCTTCTAAATTTCTTTGAAATTTAACACCATCTAATGGCTTATTACCAAAATCATCTGGTGTTATAGTAACTACTATAGCACTATTAGCGTTATTAGTATCTCTTTTACTATTACTCATTCCATTTATTGCAAGTCTATTTTCTTCTGATGAAGCATTTACAACAAATCCTCCTGGACACATACAAAAACTATATACACCACGATTATTAGTAGAATGATAAGTTAATTTATAGCTAGCATTTTCTAATTTAGGATGACTTTTCATTCCATATTGACTCATATTAATCATTTCTTGTTTATGTTGAATACGAATACCTATCGCAAATGGTTTAGCTTCCATATCTAAATTATTATTTAATAATAATTCAAATGTATCCCTAGCACTATGTCCTATTGCTAATACTAATAGATCTGTTTTAATTATTTCATTATTATTAACTTCAATAGAATCTATTTTATTATCTTTTATCATTATATTAGTAAGACAAGTATTAAATCTAAATGTTCCACCCATACTAATAATTTTATTTCTTAGATTTTTTACTACTTCTCTTAGTTTATCTGTACCAATATGAGGCTTATTAGTATATAAAATATCTGGATTAGCACCACATTCTACAAATATCTTTAGTACTTCTTTATTCCTAAAATTAGGATCTTTTACTAAAGTATTTAATTTACCGTCAGAAAATGTTCCAGCTCCACCTTCACCAAATTGAACATTACAATTAGTATCTAATTTATTTATATCAAAAAATGTTTCTACTGTTTTTACACGATTATCTACATCCTGACCACGTTCTATTATTATAGGTTTATATCCATTTTTTGCTAAATTATAAGCTGTATATAAACCAGCAGGCCCACTTCCTACAATTATTGGTCTATTATTTAATTTTTTAGTACCAATTAATTCTATTTTATATTCTTCAATTGGTGTTTTTAATATATCAATAGATTTATTATGTTTTAATATATTATCTTCATTAACTACATCTATATCTACTTCATAAATAAAATTAATATTAGGTTTATGTCTAGCATCAATAGATTTTTTATTTATTTTTATATCTTTTATGTCATTAGAATTAATATTAAGTTTTTTTGATATAGAATATTTAATTTTATCTATAGAGTCTTCATTAATATTTACTTCTATTTGTCTAATTCTTATCATTTATTCACCCCTAATACTATTACCAATTAAAATACCTGATATAAAAGCAAATCCTAAGTTATAACCACCACAATCGCCAGTAATATCTAGTATTTCACCACCAAAATATAAATCTTTACTATTATTTGATTCCATAGTATTTAAATTAATAGAATCTATTTTAATACCACCTGAGCATACTTGAGCTTCCTTATTATTATTATCTAATATTACTTTTAATTTTAAATTAATCATATTATTACATAATATTTCTTTTTCTTTATTATTTAATTTATTATATTTTTTATTATAATCTATTTTAGATATCTTTAATAATAAGTTACTTAATTTATAATTTAAGATTGTATCAAATAATTCACTTATTGTTTTATTATTTAATTTATTATTACGATTATTAAAGTAGTTATTAAATTCATTATAATTATTTATATTTAAAAAATCTAAGAAATTAATTGATACTTCTACATCTTCTTTATTATCTAATAATCTTATAGCTTGATTACTTAATTGAAATGTACAAATACCACTAATACCATAATTAGTTAATTGTAATTCTCCTACTTCTTCTTTAATCAATTTATTATTACTATAAAGTGATATTTTTGAATCACATCTAATACCATTCCATTCTTTAAAGAAATTACCAACTAATTTTAATGGTGTTAAACTTGGTAACATTTTAATTATTTCATGATTAAATGATTTAGCAACTGATAAACCAATATCACTATTATTATCATCATAAAATGCTTTTGAACCAGTAGTTAGTACTACTACATCAGCTTCATATAATTCATTATTAGTTTTAATTATATATTTATTATTTTCTTTAATTACATCTTCAACAATAGTATTAGTATATATTTTAACATTATTATTTAATTCACTAATTAAAGTATTTTGTATACTAACAGCTTGATTAGAATAAGGATAGTAATAATTATCTTTTATTCTAGGTATAATTCCTATCTCATTAAAAAAACTTTTAACTTTATTAACATTCTCATTATTTATTATTTGATTTAATAATTCTTTATTTTCACTATAAAAATGATTACTTGTAAAATCATCATTAAAATAATTACATTTCCCATTACCAGTTACAAGTATCTTTTTACCTAAATTATTATTTTTTTCAAGAATTATAACTTCACAATTTTTACTTGCGATTATACCTGTTGTTAAACCAGCTACACCGCCTCCAATAATTACTACTTTTTTCATTTTTCTCACCAAAGTTATTATATCATGGATTAAGTAATAAAAAAATAAGGTTTCCCTTATTTTAATTTATCTAAAAAACTTTTTCCTATTACTGGTGCTTTAATATTAAAATTATCCGCAATAGTTGCACCTAAAGATCCAAAAGTATCTAATTCTTCTAATCTTTTTGGTTCTTTAAAACTACTTGAATATATAAATACAGGAGTCTTTTCTCTAGTATGATCAGTACCTCTATATGTTGGATCATTACCATGATCAGCAGTAATTATTAATAAATCATCATCAGTTAGATGAGCTAATATATGAGGTAATGCTTCATCTACTTCTCTTAAAGCATTTCCATATCCAATAGGATTTCTTCTATGACCATATTTTGAGTCAAAATCATTTAAATTAGCAAAACATAATCCAGTAAAGTCTTGATGAACCATTTTAACTATTTGTCTAATCCCATCTGTATTATCTTCAATATGAATTTTTGATGTTATACCACATTCATTAAATATATCTGCAATTTTACCAATAGATATTACGCTAAGTTTTTTCTTCTTTAATTCATCCAATACTGTACTTGCTGGAGGATTTAAAGCAAAATCTTTACGATTAGCTGTTCTAGTAAATTCTCCATTACTACCAATAAATGGACGAGCTATAATTCTTCCAACTTTCCATTCATCTTTTAATGTTAATTCACGAGCTATTTCACATATCTTATATAACTCTGGTACAGGAACAATATCTTCATGAGCCGCAATTTGTAATACTGAATCAGCTGAAGTATATACAATAATACTTCCTGTATTCATTTGCTCTACGCCTAATTCTTTTATTATTTCAGTACCTGAAGCATTACAATTACCAATAACTTTACGATTAGTTCTTTTCTCTAATTCATCTATCAATTCTTTAGGGAAACCTGTCTCAGTAAATGTTTTATATGGTTTAACAGTATTAATACCCATCATTTCTAAATGACCTGTAAGTGTATCTTTACCATTACTAATTTCATTTGCTTTTGTATAATAACTCATAGTAGGTAAATTATAATCATAAACAAGATTAAATAAACCTAATTTAGATAAATTTTTATAACTATTTTCTTTATTAGCTTCTATTACATGTTTTAATGTATGAGCTCCAACATCATTAAATTTACTAGCATCTTTAGCTTCACCACATCCAACTGAATCTAGTACTACTAAAAAAACTCTTTTAAATCTATTTTTTTTATTAAATATATTAAACATAATATCTTCCCTTCTTATAATCATTTATTATGAGGATGATTATCTAAATAATTCTTTTTTAATTGCTCATTTAATACATGAGTATATATTTGTGTAGTTGATAATGAAGAATGACCAAGCATTTCTTGAATGCTTCTTAGATCAGCACCACCATTCAATAAATGAGTAGCAAAACTATGTCTTAAAGTATGTGGTGATAATTCTTTTTTAATATTTTTTTCATTAGCAAGATCTTTTAATATTTTAAAAAATCCTTGTCTTGTTAAACCTAGACCATGATTATTTAAAAATAATTTATCACATATTCTTTTTTTAAGCATAGAATCACGATATTCTTCAATATATATCTTTAAAGCATATATTGCATAATCACCTAATGGAATAACTCTTTCTTTATTACCTTTACCAATAGTTCTTACTGTATCATTAATTAAATCTACATCTTCCTTAGTCAAATTAATTAACTCACTTACTCTTAATCCAGTTGCATACATAAGTTCTAACATAGCTTTATTTCTTGATGAATATGCATCTTTTATATCTATTTCTAATAGTTTATCTACTTCTTCAATTGATAAGACATGAGGTAATCTTTTATCTAATTTTGGTAATTCTATTTTTTCAATAGGATTAATACTAATTTTATTTTCTATTAACATAAATTTATAAAAAGAATTAAAAGTAGATATTTTTCTCGCTACTGATGAAGATGTTTCATTTTCACTTTTAAGAAAATCTAAATATCTTAATATATCTTTTTCATTTATAGAAATAGTATCTTTCTTTAAATATTGACATAATAAATTTAAATCTTCTTTATAAGAAGTAATAGTATTTTTACTATATTTTTTATCTACCAATAAGTAAATACCAAAATTTGTAATAAAATTATCATAATCTTTATTCATAGTCTCACCATAATAATTATATCATATAATTAAAAAAAGTGCTTAGCACTTTAGAAAGCAACAAAATATAAAACTTCGCAAACAAGTAAAAATAATACTACACCAACACCTAAGAACATTAAGTTTGCTGTTTTAGTCATTTCTTTACTAGCTTTTTTAGTTGTTTTCTTAACGGTTTTTTTAGCCATAATAACACTCCTATTCTCTTACAATTATATATTAACTTTATTTTCTAAATATGTCAATGATTGTCTATATTTTTTTGTTTATTTTTGATAAAATATGTATAGGAGATGTTTTATATGAATGAACCACTTGCAGTAAGATTACGACCTACTACTACAAAAGAAATAATAGGTCAAAAACATTTAATTGGTGATAATAAAATTATATCTAATCTCGTAAAAAATAAGCGTTTATTTTCTATGATTTTATATGGAAAACCTGGTATTGGTAAAACTACTATCGCTACTGCAATAGTAAATGAATTAGGTTTAAGATATCGTATGTTAAATGCCGTTATTAATAATAAAAAAGATTTTGATGTTATTATAGAAGAGGCTAAGATGTATAAAGGCATAGTTGTTATTATGGATGAAATACATCGTTTAAATAAAGATAAACAAGATTTATTATTACCATATCTTGAAAGTGGTTTAATAACATTAATTGGTATTACTTCTAGTAATCCTTATCATCGTATTAATCCTGCGATTAGAAGTCGTTGTCAAATATATGAATTAAAAGAATTAGATAAAGAAGATGTTATTGATGGTATTAATAGAGCTGTTAAAAGTAAGTTACTACCTAATATTAAAATAGATAAGAAGAGTATTGATGCTATCGCAACAATTGCTGCTGGTGATCTTAGAACAGCATATAATTTACTTGAAGTTTGCTATTACTCTACTAGTGATTATAAAATAACATTAGATGTTGTTAAATCTAATAATAGTAAACCTGTATTTTTAATTGATAAAAATGAAGATGGTCATTATGACACTATTAGCGCTTTTCAAAAATCAATTCGTGGTTCTGATGTAAATGCTTCATTACATTATTTAGCTCGTTTAATTGAAGCTGAAGATTTAGATATAATATATCGAAGAATGACCGTAATAGCATATGAAGATATTGGTCTTGCTAATCCATCTATGGGTCCTAAAGTAGATGCTTGTATTAATGCCTGTGAAAGATTAGGACTACCTGAAGCCCGTATTCCACTATCTGTAACAGTAGTTGAACTTGCACTATCTCCTAAATCAAATAGTGCACATATTGCTTTAGATATAGCATTAAATGATATTAGATGTGGTAATTCTTTTAAAATACCAGATCATATAAAAACATCTAGTCCTGATTATAAATATCCGCATAATTATAAAAATAGTTATGTTGTTCAACAATACTTACCAGATAATCTAAAAAATAAAGAATATTATAATCCTAAAACTACTAGTAAATATGAACGTGGTTTAAAAGAAATATATGATAAAATAAAAGAATTAAATAAAAAAGAGCAATAGCTCTTTTTTTAGTTTTCTAATATAAATAATTCAAATCCTAAATTCTTTTCTATATTACCAGATTTAATATTATAATCTAAATCTATTAATTTATTTAATATATTAAATAAAGTTTCACTATCATATCTTCTAAGTGAATCTTTTAAATAATATAAATATCCTGGTTTAACACCTAATATAGAAGCAATATCTGACTCACTATAACCTTTTTTATATAATTCTTTAGTTTGATATAAACTTCTTATTTTATTAGCTAAAGCAATTACAATTGCGATTGTTTCTTCATTCATATCAAGCATTTCATGATATATAGAAATAGCTTTTTCTTTATTTTTACTTATTATCATATCTATTAACAAAAACATATTTGCTTCTATATTTTCATGAGTATTATTAATAATATCATCTTTAGTAATAGTTAAATCTTTATCTTTATATATTTTAATTTTTTCTATTTCATTATTTAATATAGAAAGATTATCTCCTACTCTATCACTTAGAATAGTACATAATGAATAATCAATTTTATATGGTTCAAACATATTTTTAATAATAGTATTTATATCTTTATTATAATCTAAATCTTTTACAGTACCTATTTTTTTAATAGTCTTAACAATTTTTCTATTTTCAGCTGGTTTACTATCTAATATAGTAAATATTAAGATAGTACTTGGATTTACATTATTTAAATATTTATCTAATAAATCTGGATCTTGAACTATATTATTTTTCTTTGCTGTAAATACATAAGCATTATTTACTATAATAATTTTTTTATCATCAAACATCGAAAATGTTTCTGAATCATCAATAACATCTTTAATACTATCTTCATTTAAATCAAAAGTATTAATATTTATTTCATCTATGTTATTATCACTTATTATTTTTTGTATTTCTTTTTTTATAAGAAAAGTTTCTTTACTATAAAATAAATATACCATACTATCCCTCTTCTATAATCATCTTTACTAATTATATCATATACTTATAAAATTAGAATAAAAAAAGATGTATAAACATCTTATTTTTTTCTAATTGGTATTTGTATTTCAGTAAGCCAATCATTTACATCTTCTTTATTCCAAATGCCATCTATATAGCATTCTCTAGGACAATCAATTATTTCATATCCATTGTCTTCAATATATTTCATAATGATTCCATATGATTTTCCTAATAATGTATAATCACCTTTATGATAAATACAAGCTGCTGTTACTTTCTTTAAATCTTCAAATTTAATTGTATCACTTTCAATACCTTTTTCTTTTACAGCTTGAGCATATCTAATTTTAATATCATGATCTTTATATTGACCATCTAAATAGCTAATATAACAGTATTCTGGCTCAACACATTTGATATTAGGATTAATTTTAAGACATTCTTCAGCAGATTTTAAAATGAAATTGGTAATACCATCAAATGTATCAATAACTCCCTCTTTATAATAAATAGAATATTCTGGTAACTCTTTAATAATAACTTCAGTATTCATAAATCCTCCCTTTATTAAATAATTTACTTTAGAAAGTTCTATATTATATAAATTAAGATTGTCTTCAATTTCTTGTTTTCTTTTCTTTATAATTTCAATTCCATTATCACTATTTATTACTTCTTTAATATCTTTAATTGATAGGCCTATTTGTCTTAAAGATATAATTTTAGATAGTTCAGTTAGTTTTGATGCATCATAATATCGATAATTAGTATCACTATCTATATAAGATGGTAATAATAGTTTTTCTTTTTCATAATACCTTAAGGCTTTAACTGTGGTTTTTGACAAAATTGAAAATTCTCCTATTTTATACATAATTAAACCTCCTATGTATATATTTATACATCATC
>DAOPJC010000045.1:0-8169 GCA_035399485.1 Bacilli bacterium | reverse complement strand
TATTGTAAATATTACTATTACATAAATATATATATTAAATTTATATTTATATATATGAGATATATATACTATATAAGAAAACATAAATAATGTTGGATAATATAAAGAAAAGATAATATCTAGCAATAAAAATATACTAATCATTAATTTGTTCTAATACTGAAACATAATGAAAATTATTAAAATCTACAATTGGTTCTACTTTTAATATATTTGCTAGATCAAAATTATCTTTTTGTATTCTTACTACTTTTCCTATTATTATTCCACTTGTATATATATTACCTAATCCTGTAGTTGATACTACATCACCAGGACTAATTTCAGTATTTGATGATATACCTTCAATAATAAAAGAATTAGTTTCTTTATCATAATTATTTAAAATACCATATACGTATCCACTTTTAGTATTTATTTGCACAGATAACATATTATTAATAGATGCACTAGTAATTAGTTTTATTGTACTACTATAATTTGTTACTTTATTAATTCTTCCTATTAATCCTTCACTAACTATTACAGGAGAATCTTTGGTTATTCCATCTTTTTTTCCTTTATTAATAGTTATCTCATTATAAAAGTATTCCATATTACGATAAGTAATACTAGCATTAATTACTTTATAATTAGAATTAATAGTTTTAAGTTCTAATGTTTTTTTTAATTCTTCTATTTCTTTATTTTTATTCTTTAAACTTTCAATTAAAAAAGAATCATTATTAATAACTTTCTTTGATGAAATAATTTTATTAATTGGATACATAATTATATCTTTTATTTGAAAATTAAAATTATATTCTATACATAAATTACATATAATAAAAGATATAATTATTATTAGTATTATTAATATTTTATTTTTTTTCATTATATCACCAGTATTATTATTAATATTTTTTTTAAAAATATTAATTAATTAGATCACCATTTTCATAAAAACTATAATATTTATCTAAACTAATGATTATATGATCAATTATATCAATACCAAAAGTAATACCAATATCTTTAATTTTATTAGTAAATAGAATATCTTCTTTACTTGGTAGAACATTACCACTTGGATGATTATGCAAACATATTATTGAACAAGCATTACATAAATAAGCTTCTTTAAATAATTCTCGTGGATGAACTATACTTTTATTTAATGTTCCTATAAATAGTAATTTATCTTTAATTATTCTTTTACTAGCATCTAAGTAGATAGCATAAAAATATTCTTGTTTTAAATCTTTTAATTTATTTTTATAATATTCATAAATAATACTAGGATTATTAAATTTAATATTATTTAATGTTTCTATCTTAGTATTTATTCTTTTACCTAATTCTATAGAAGCTAGAATATTACAAGCTTTAGTAATGCCTATTCCTTTTATTTTAATTAATTCATTTAATGTTATATTATTTAATTCATTAATATTATTAATATTCTTTAATAAAATATCTGCTAGTTGTTTAGCAGATATTTCTTTTGTTCCAGTTTTTAAAATAATGGCGAGTAATTCTTCATTACTTAAATTATTAACTCCTACATTAATTAATCTTTCTCTAGGGCGATCATTTACTGGAATATCTTTAATTCTTATACTCATTTTACTAATTCCTCATATTTCTTTAATGATTGAATTGTTATTGCTTCAATAACTGAATTCTCACTTGATTTAGATAAAAGAGTATCATATTGTTCTAAAAGGCTTAAGAAATCTGTATTATTAACATTTAACTCTTTTACATAGATAGTATATCCTAAGTTACTATAATATCCTTTTAATTTTTCTGAATTTTCTGGACTTTTAGTAATTGCAATATAAGCATAGTATTTATCACTATCTAAAGTATATATATAATAAGTAAAACTTGCTAAAGAAGTTTGCATAGATTCAAAACTAGAGTATACTCCTTGTTGAATAAAATATACTTTGGTTCCATTATTAAAAACTGTATCTAATTTAGTATCATATTTATATTGATTAAACATAAATTTTGCTAATAAGATACCTATTATAATTGCAGATACAACAGGAAATACTCTTTTCATAGAATCACCATTACTATTATATCTATCATAAATAGTATATTATGTCGAAAAATAAAAAAAGATAAAAATAATATTATTTTTATCTTTGCCCATATTTTAATTCTTTTTGTGTTTCTATTTTATTATGATTTTTTGCTTTAGTATAATAATCATTCATCTTTTCTTCATTAGGTAATCTATATAATAATATTTTATCGCTATTGCCTACATATACTAAGAATTTTTTTTCAATTAATTTATCATTTGCTTCAGCATATTTAATTCCAATAACTCTATTTTTCATTACTATAGTACCATCTACTATTTGTCCTTCAAGAAAATCTTCATAATTATTCTTTTTACTATATCTACTAAAATATACACTATTACTATCTAAATTAATAATATTAATACCTTTTAAATCATTAATACCACACTTTTTAATTAATTCTGTTTGTTCTTTCAATGTTCTAAATTCATTCAAGTATGCCATACTATCCCCTCTTTTTCATGAATACATATTATATATGTTATTTAAAATTTGTCAAATTAGTTTTTAATATCAAAGCCAGTTCTTTTAAATAGTTTTAATAATTCATAATTAGGATAAAAGATCATTGTAGGTCTTCCATGAGCACAATTAAATGGATTATTACATTTTGCTAATTCATCAATAATTTGTTGCATTTCAAGTAATGAAATATTAGTATTTGCTCTAACACTCATCTTACATGCTGCCATAGCCATAATACTTCTTAAAAATTTGTCTATATCAAAATTACTTTCTTCTTTTATTATTGTCTCTATTATTCTTCTAATTATTACTTCTTCATAATCTTTTTTTATCCAAGTAGGATGAGATTTAATAATAATAGAATTAACACCAAATTCTTCTACTTCAATATCCAATTCCTCTAATGCTTTCATATTTTGTTTTAAAATTATATATTCTGCATTAGTTAATTCCATTGTTATTGGAACTAATAAAGCTATAGTATCATGTTTTTTTTGTTTCATTTGTTTTTCTATTTTTTCTAAATTAACTCTTTCCATAGCAGCATGTTCATCAATTAAATACATACCTGTATCATTTTGACAAACTATAAATGTTCCATGAATTAATCCTACTGGATACATTTTAGGAAATCTTTGTTCTTCTTTTTCTTCTTCTACTACTATTTCTTTTTCACAATCACAATGATCATGTTTAACAATTAAATCTTCATTAATTAAAACATAAGGTTCATCTTCTTTAACTTCATTAAAATTTAATGCTGATTCATAATAATCATGTTTTTCATTAATCTTATCATTTAAATTATCTATTACTTCATTATCTTCTTTTTTACTTTCAAATACTGGAACAATTATTTTTTTATCCAATACTTCTTTTATCATCTTATCAATTAATTCAATTAAACTATCCATCTTACTAAATTTAATATCCATTTTAGTAGGATGAATATTAACATCTATTAATGAAGGATCAACATCTATTTCAAGTACTACTATAGGATATCTATTATCTGGTTTATAAGAATGATAACTATCATTAATAGTACGATTTAATTCACTATTTCTTACAACACGACCATTTACTATCGTAATCATATGATTTCTACTAGTACGATTTACTTCAGGATATCCTATATAACCATTAATAGTATAATCATTATTAGATTTACTAACTTTAAACATTTTTTTAGCAACTTCTAAACCATATATATCTTTAATAGTTTTAAGTAAATCAGAACGCCCATCAGTCTTTAATATAACACTATCATTATTAGTTAAAGTAAATTTAATATTAGGATATGATAATGCTATTTTATTAACATATTCAGTAATATTAGCAAGTTCAGTATATAAACTTTTCATATGTTTTAATCTTGCAGGTGTATTATAGAATAAATCTTTTACTGTCATTATAGTGCCTATTCTAGAATCACCATTCTCTATACTTTTAACTATACCACCTTTTATATTAACTATTGTTCCAACATTACCAAGAGATGTCTTTAATATTACTTCCGATACAGACGCAATTGAAGGTAAAGCTTCACCTCTAAAACCTAATGTATTTATTCTAAATAAATCATCTTCACTTAATAATTTACTAGTAGCATGTCTTTGAAAACAAATAACAGCGTCATCATGGTCCATACCTTTACCATTATCAATAACACGTATTTCTTTAGTACCTGCTTCTTGTAAATTAATAGTTATTTCAGTAGCTTTAGCATCTATACTATTTTCTACTAATTCTTTTACTACTGAAACACATCTTTCAACTACTTCTCCTGCTGCAATCTTATTGGACAATATTTCATCCATTACTTTTATGTTTGCCATAAATCACACTTCCTAATTAATATTTTTTAAATATTCTAATAAATTATTTGCTGTATTTTTATTTAATATTTTTTCTAGTTCTAAAACATCTGCTTCTTTCATTTTCTTTAATGAACCATATTTCTTTAATAATTCATTTCTTTTTTTAGTACCTATACCTTCAATATTATCTAAAACACTTTCTAATGACCCTTTACTTCTTAATTGTTTATGATAATTAATAGTAAAATTATGTACTTCATCTTGCATTCTTTCTAATAAATAAAATAAATTACTCTTTTTATCTATCTTAATTTTTCTAATTGGATCAAAAGCTAATAAAGCATCAGTACTATGTTTATTATCTTTCTTTAAACCAACTACATTAATATTTAAATTTAAACTGTTTATTACTTCTCTAGCAATATTTATTTGTCCAATACCACCATCAACAATAATTAAATCAGGTTTATTTAAATTATCCGCTAAAACACGATAATATCTACGATATATAACTTCTCTCATCGTACCATAATCATCATTCTTATCAATACTTATTTTAAATTTACGATAATCATTTTTACTTGGTTTACCATCAATAAATACTACCATTCCTGAAACATTATAACTACCAAATAAATTTGAATTATCAAATAATTCTATTCTCTCTAATTTATCTAATTCTAGTATTTCTTTTAATTCATTATTAGCATCTATTGTTTTATTTTCATCTTTTTTAATTAATTCAAATTTTTCATTTAAAGATATTTTAGCATTATCACTAGCAATACTAACTAAATTCTTCTTAGTACCTTTAATAGGTACAATTACCGGAATATTTAAATAGTTTTCTAGTAATTCTTTATTAACTACATCTGGTACTATAATTTCTTTAGGTAATAATATATCCTTCTCATAGAATTTTGCTATATACATAGTTAATTCTTCACATATATCATCAATCATTGGAAATATCTTAAAATGTCTTTCTAAAATCTTACCACTTCTAATAAAGAATACTTGAATACTTAAATATCCTTTATCAATATAATAACCAAAAACATCTCTAGGAGTTTCATCATTAATTTCAACTTTTTGTTTTGCATTAGTAATTGTAACATAGTCTAATAATTCTTTTAATTCTTTAGCTTTTTCATAATGTAAATTATTACTTTCTTTATACATATCATCTTTTAATTTCTTAATAACAAACGTATCATTACCTCTTAAGAAAGATAATATTTCATTTTTCATTTCATCTACTAAATTATTATTTATATCTTTAGAACAATATCCTAAGCATTCACCAATATGATAATAAAGACATGGTTTCTTTTGAAAGTTTTTACATTTTCTTAAAGGATATAATCTATTAAGTAAATTTACTGTCTTTCTAGCGGCAGTTACATTAGGATAAGGTCCAAATAAATGAGTTCTATTTTTTTTACGATTAATATTTCTTACTACTTCTAATCTTGGTACAGTATCATTAGTAAGTTCTATATATGGATATGTTTTATCATCTCTAAGTAATATATTATACTTAGGATCATATTTCTTAATTAAATTAATTTCTAATACAAAAGCTTCTGTTTCAGTTTCAACAACTATATATTCAAAATCTACTATTTCACTAACAAGTCTTGCAGTCTTACCTGTATGAGTTCCTCTAAAATATGAAGATAATCTATTCTTAAGTTTTTTAGCTTTACCTACATATATTATAATACCATCCTTATTTTTCATTTGGTAACAACCAGGTTCATTTGGCACTAACATTAATTTTTGTTTTATATAATCCATATATATCACCTTATTTCTTTTCTTCAATATTAAATATTATATCATATTTGTTTTTAGATTTATATTATTGTATAATTAATTTGGTGATATATATGTATACTATTGATAAAAATATTAATAATGAAATAGTTATTAATAAATCTAGATTTATTTGTTACTTAATTAAAGTAAAAAATGAAGAAGATATTTCTAATAATATAAATGAATTAAAAAAATTATATAAAGACGCTACTCATTATTGTTATAGTTATATAATTGGTAATACTAAAATATTTAACGATGATGGTGAACCAGGAGGAACTGCTGGTATGCCTATTCTTAATGTTTTAGAAAACAATAATTTAAATAATGTATTATGTGTCGTAATAAGATACTTTGGTGGTATTAAATTAGGTGCTGGTGGCTTAGTAAGAGCATATACAAAAAGTGTATCGCAAACTATTATCAATAGTAAATTAAATGAATTATGTATAGGTAAAAATATTACTATCAGTTTTAGTTATGATAATACTAAAACAATTGATAATATATTAAAAGATATTTCTATTAATGATAAAAATTTTGATGAAATAATAACTTATAATTTTGATATTTCTGATAATGAATATAATGATATATATGAAAAATTAAAAAATATCATAAATAATATAGATATAAAAGAAAATATAATAATAGAAAAAAAGTAATTAATTAAATTAATTACTTTTTATTTTATATATTGTTCTCCTTCACCTTTATATAAAGCGACTACATGCCATATATTTAAGTATAAAACTGTTACCAAAATAAATATCCATCCTATTATTGGAATTATTAAAAATAATAGCCATACATATGGAGATAAATATAATTCTTTACCAGGAACATTTAGTTTTGCACAAACACGGCATAGCATTGTTAATACAAATACCATAGCCATTATTGATACTGGAAAAATTAAACAAGCTAAGGCAATTAACCAATATTTCTTTTGAGCATACCATTCATCTTTATCATAACAATCTAATAAAGCTGCTAGAACAATTACACCTGTTCCAGATGAAAAAAACATTATTAATAACCAAACCCACCAATTTTCTTTTTTTAATATATTCATTATTTTTCTCCTAATTTCTCTTCAATTCTTAAAGTTATAGATTCAACATCTAATTCTAACTTCTTTATTATTATATCATAATGTCCTTGTTCTATAAAATTATCTTCAATAGCAAAACAAGTTATATCATTATGATAACCATTATTAACTGCATAACTACATATTCTTTCACCTAAAGAACCAATACTTGCTACTTCTTCATATACAAATATTTTTTTATTACTCTTTAATAAATCATTAAGCATATTAGTATCAAATGGTTTAATAAATCTAGCATTAACTACTCCAATACTATATTGATGTTTAAATAATAATTTGCTAATTTCAATTGCATTATTAACAAAATCTCCATAAGTAATTATTACACCATCTAAACCTTTTTTAAGATATTCCCAACTACCTATTTCTATTTTTTTATATTCTGATGGAATATATTCAATTCTTTTTTTAGAATATCTTATAGCAAATGGATCTTTATTATGATTAAAAGCTGTATATAATAAATCTCCTGCTTCTTTACTATCTTTAGGACTCGCAATTACCATATTAGGAATATGTGATAAAAATGATACATCATATAATCCTTGATGTGTTTCTCCATCTTCACCTACTATTCCAGCTCTATCAATTCCAATTACAACATTAGAATCCATTCTTGCTATATCTTGTTGAATTTCATCATATCCTCTTTGTAAGAAAGTAGAATATATTGATACAAATGGTTTCTTATTCTCTAATGCCATAGCATTAGCCATTACTAAAGCATGTTCTTCAGCAATACCTACATCTATAAAACGATCTTTAAATTTTTCTTGGAAATTAGTTAATTTAGCTCCATTAGCCATTGCTGGTGTAATTGCCACTATATCTTTATCATCAGTTGCTAAATCAATTAATTCATTAGAGATAA
>DAOPJC010000044.1:0-8276 GCA_035399485.1 Bacilli bacterium | reverse complement strand
GTGTATCATTAATTATGTTATTAATGATACTAACTTATCATTTTGCTGGTTTAGTAGCAAGTTTAGGTATATTAATATATACATTCTTAACATTCTTATCATTCTGGTTATTTGGTGGTGTATTAACATTACCTGGTATTGCCGCATTAGTTATAGGTATAGGAATGGCTGTAGATTCATGTGTAATTACATTTGCACGTATTAAAGATGAGTTAAAAGAAAATGTTTCATTAGAAGGAGCATGTCGTAAAGGAAATCATAATTCATTTATGACAATATTTGATTCAAACTTTACTACATTATTAGTAGCGTTCATCTTATTTGAATTTGGTGAAAGTAGTGTAAAAGGTTTTGCTACAATGCTTATTATTAGTACAATAGTAATTATGTTAATTATGGTATTCTTAACAAGATTCTTATTAGGATTATTTGTAAAAACAGGTTTATTTGATAATAAATTAAATTTCTTTATAGGATATAAAGAGAAGAAAGAAATTAAAAATGTTCCATTTGTTAAAATGCGTAAAATTGTATATGTATATTTAGCTATTTTAATAGGGTTAGGAATATTTACATTTGCTAAAAATGGTTTAACATTAGGAATTGATTTTAAAGGTGGATCTTCAATAACAGTTTCTAGTAATGAAAAATTAAATGTTAAATCATTAGAAAAAGAAATCAAAGATTTAGGTTATAAAATATATGACACTGAAATAATTGATGATTATAGTACTACTATTAAAGTTGAAAACTCACTTGGTGAGGATGAAGTTATTAAAGTAGATAAATTATTTAGTGAAGATTACAATGCTAAAACAGATATTGGTGTTGTATCTAATGTTGTTAAAAAAGATTTAGTTAAAAATGCTATTATTTCTGTATTATTAGCTTGTGTAGGTATAATTTTATATGTATCATTAAGATTTAAATTTAGTATGGCATTTACTTCAATATTAGCATTAGTTCATGATGTAATGTTAATGGTAATTGTATTTAGTTTATTTAAATTAGAAGTATCTTCAATCTTTATCGCAGCTATTTTATCAATTATTGGTTATTCAATAAATGATACTATTGTATCATTTGATAGAATTCGTGAGAGCATTAAAAATACTAAAAAAGGCGAAGCTAAATCAAAAGAAGAATTACAAGAATTAATAGATAATAGTTTAACTAAAGTATTAGCTAGATCTATTATTACTACATTAACAACTTTATGCCCAGTTATTATGTTAATTGTAATGGGAGCACATGAAATTATGAATTTCAACTTTGCATTATTAGTTGGCTTAGTAGCAGGTGTATTATCTTCAATCTTTATCGCATGCCCAATTTGGTATGACTTTGAAAAACATCAAATAGGTAAACCAAAAAAGAAAAAATGGTATGAAGAATAAAATAAAAAAATCATTACTTAATTAAGTAATGATTTTATTTTTTCTGTATTTTTGAAATTAACTTTTGCTATTTCATTTAATTTTTCAAAGCCATATTTTTTTACTATTTTAACAGCTTTTTCATCAACCATTGTGCTAGCGCCTTTAGGTAATAATTCATTAACACTTTCGCTTATTTTAGCAAATTCTTTTAGGAAGACATATCTACTTATTAATGATGCACAAGCAACACTTAAACATTTATCTTCACCTTTAGTTAAGAATGTTATATCTCTTACTACATTATTAAAATCTTTTAAATAGCTAAAATAAACATATTTTTCAGCAAATTGATCAACAACTATATAATCATAATTATTAATTTTATTTTTTAAATTACCAAGAACTTTATTATGAAGTATAGCTTTTAGTTTATTCATATTATAACCATTATTATATTTTTCGTTGTATTCTTTATTAGACAAAATAATACATTCATATGGTATTCTTTTAATAAATTTTGGAACAACTCCTAATATTTTTTCATCAGTCATTTTTTTAGAATCTTTAACACCTAAATCTTCTAAGAAACTAATATCATCTTTTTTAACATAACTTGCACACACTACAATAGGACCAAAATAATCGCCTGTACCAACTTCATCTGAACCTATAGAAGTAGAATTATATATTTTAGGATCAATATATATTTCCTTTTTATCTTTTTCACTTTTATTATCACTATTAGTTACTTCAACTTTTTTAAGTGGATTATTATGTCTTTCTCTTTCTATCCAAAATTGACTAGATAGATCAGCATCTCTTCCTTGAAAAACAGCTTTTCCTGATTCATATACCGTAATTACAGTATCAGCATCATCAGCTTGAAAAACAGCATATGGAGGTGTTTTTTCACGTTTATAATCATCAAAGAATTCATTCATCTCTTTTTTTGTTTTATCACTTACTTTTAAAGTAATAGTCATAATTTCACCCCTTTAATAATACTATTTTATCATAAATAAAAACAAAATACTTTATTTTTAAATTAATTTATTATATAATTTTTAATAGAGAGGATAGATAATATGAATATTATAGACATAGTAGTTATTATTTTATTAATATTTGGTTTCCTTATAGGTTTTAAAAGGGGTTTATTTCCTCAATTAATATCATTAGTAGGATTTTTCTTCATAATGATAGGAGCTTTTTTATTAAAAAATCCTTTATCACAATTAATGTATGAAAAGTTACCTTTCTTTCCTTTAGGTGGTGTATTAAAAGGAGTAACAGTAGTTAATATATTATTATATGAAATAATTGCCTTTACATTAATAATGTTAGTATTATTTATTATATTTAGAGTAATATTAAAAGTAGCAAATGTATTTGAAAATGTTTTAAAAATAACAATTATATTTGAAATACCATCTAAAATAATAGGTGGTATACTTGGGATGTTAGAAAACTTCTTATTTATATTTATTATTCTATATATTCTTTCATTACCAATATTTAATATTGGTATGGTTAAGAATTCTAAATTAAGAGAACCAATATTAAATAAGACACCTATATTAAATAAATATGCTGATAAAACAGTAAAAGCTGGTGAAGAATTACTTACTTTAAAAGAAAAATATGAAAAGAGTGGTAATGCTAATTCATTTAATTTAGACGCTATTGATGTATTCTTAAAATATAATATAACAACAGTAAAATCAGTAGAAAAATTAATAGAAAGTGATAAGATACATATTAGTGGTATTGATGATGTTCTTATAAAATACAAAAATGATAAAAATTAAAAACAACAATGAAGTATTTAATGATTTATTAGATAATGATTTAGTATTAGTTGATATGTTTGCAACTTGGTGTGGACCATGTCGAATGATGTCTCAAATTATTGAAGAGTTAGATAAAATAATTGATATAAAAATTATAAAAGTTGATGTAGATTTAAATATACCTTTAGCTCAAACTTATAATGTGAGTTCTATACCAACTTTACTATTATTTAAAAATAAAAAATTAATAAGTAAAAAAATAGGTTATATGGAATTAGAAGATTTAAAAAAATGGATTATAGAAAATAAATAGTTTCATATAATCTATTTGTTTGTAAAGAGTGGTGAAATAATGCAACGATATTTTTCAAGTAAATTAGATAATAATAAATTTATTTTAAATGATGATGATATATATCATATATTAAGAGTTATGCGTATGAAAGAAAATGATTTAATAGAGGTTGTCTATAATCATGAACTATATATATGTAAATTAAAACTTAATGAAAATGTAGAAGTAATTATTGATAAAAAAATAGATAATACTATTAATGAAGAAATTTCAAAAATATTAATAGTTCCTTTATTAAAAGAAAATAAGATGGATTTAATATTACAAAAAGCAACAGAATTAGGAATAAATAAAATAATTCCTGTTATTATGGAAAGAAGTATTATTAAATTAGATGAATCTAAAGAAGAAAAAAGAATTGAAAGATGGACAAGGATATGTAAAGAAGCTAGTGAGCAATCTAAGCGTGTTGATATTCCAGAAGTAACTAAAATAAAGAGAATTGAAGAATTAAAAGACTTAGAAGGTAATAAAATAATATGTAGTACTAGTGAAAATAGTTTAAATTTAAAAAACTTTTTGAATAACAATAAAAAGTATGATAAAATATATATGGTAGTTGGTCCTGAGGGAGGAATATCCCCAAAAGAGGAACAAAAGTTAGTAGATTTAGGATTTACAAGAGTGTCATTAGGTAAAAGAATAATGAGGGTAGAAACAGTTCCATTATTTTTATTGAGTGCGCTTAATTATGAGTATATGGAGTGATAGATAGAATGTTAGAAAATTTAACAAATCAAGATATAATAATACTACTTTTCTTAATAACATTAATAATAATTGTAGGAGTAGTTTGTATTATTTTAACAGTAAAAAAAGACAAAAAAGAAGATAATGAAGAAGAAGTAATAGAAAAAAAAGAACCAGATATAAACATGGCTTTAGCGACTAATGATATTCCAGAGATTAGTGAAGAAGCACCTACAATAGATGATATTATTAATACAAAGGTAGAAGAACCTGTAAATGAAGAATCTATTGAAGAAGAAACTAATGAAGTAGAAGAAATTGAAAATAATAATGAATCAGAAATGTCTAATGAATTTAATGAAGAAACTGATCATTCAAGTATAGAAGATGTTTTAAAAAAATTAACAGATGATATTGAAAAAAGAAAATATGAAGAAATTGATAAATATGAAGAAGAGCAAGAAGAAAACGCTATTATTAGTTATAAAGAACTTTTAGCTCAAAAATTAGTAAATGAACAAAAAGAAAATCCAGAAGAAGAAAAACAAGTAGAAGAATATATTACTAAAACTTCATATGTTGAAGATGAAGATGGTTTAACTCCAGTGAGTTATGAAAAAGTTGAATTACAAAATACCCCATCAGAAAATAAGTTTTCTAATAGTGAATTTATTTCACCAGTATTTGGAAGATTAGAAAGTACAATGGAGTATCCAACATTAAAGAAAACGGTTGAAACTGAAACTTTTACAGAAACGAAAGTAAAAGAAGATGAAAAAGAAACAGAAGAATTTTTAAACACCTTAAAGGAATTTAGAAAAAATCTATAACCTTTAAGGTTTCTTTTTAGGGAGGTAGTATTATGAATTTTTTAATTCTAACATTAGGTTGTAAAGTAAATACTTATGAAAGTAATGTAATGCGTGATTTATTATTAAATGATGGATATAAAGAAGTTGCTAAAAATGCTGATATAGTAATAATTAATACATGTACTGTAACAGATACTGCTGATTCTAAATCTTTAAAATTAATAAGACAACAAATAAGAAAAAATCCTAATTGTATATTAATAGTTGTGGGATGTTATGCGCAAATAAATCATGAAAAATTAAAAGATATGGAAGATGTTTCAATAATTATAGGTAATCATGATAAGAGTAAAATATTAGATTATATAAAGGAATATAAAAAAGAAGGAAAACAAATATCTAAAATATATAATATTAATGAAGTACCATTTGAATCAATGAGTTTAAATAACTTCAATAAGACTAGAGCATTCGTAAAAATAGAAGATGGTTGTGAAAATTTTTGTTCTTACTGTATTATTCCTTATTCAAGAGGAAAAGTACGTAGCAAAAAATGTGTTGATGTCATTGAAGAAATTACTACTTTAGTAAATGGTGGTCATAAAGAAATAGTATTAACAGGAATTCATACAGGTCATTATGGTGCTGATTTAGATAATGTAGATTTTTCTATGTTATTAGAAAGAATATGTCAAATTAAAGGACTTGAAAGATTAAGAATTTCTTCAATCGAAATAACTGAATTAAATGATAAATTTATGAATGTATTAAAAAATAATCCTATTATAGTAGATCATATTCATATACCAATTCAATCAGGATGTACTAAAACATTAAAAGAAATGAATAGAAAATATGATGTAGAATACTTTATTAATAAAATTAATGAGATTAGAAAAATCAGAAATGATATTTCAATAAGTACTGACTTAATAGTAGGTTTTCCAAATGAAACAGAAGAAGATTTTAATGAAACTATAAATACAATAAATATGATAAGATTTTCTAAAATTCATGTATTTCCTTATTCAGTAAGAAAAGGTACAAAAGCAGAATTAATGCCAAATCAAATAAGTGAAAATATTAAACATGAACGTGTAAAAAAAATCATGGAATTATCAAAAGAATTAGAAATAGAATATATGAATAAATTTATTAATAAAGAAGAAGTATTTATACCAGAAATAAAGAAAGATAATTGTTTGATTGGTCATACTGGTAATTACTTATTAGTAAAGATGCCAACTGATATGGAGTTAACACATAATGATATACAAGTTATTATTGAAAAAGTAGAATATCCATATGTTATTGGAAAGTTGACTAAATAATAAACCAATGATATTATAATTATTAGGGGATGAAGACATGAATAATACTGATGATATGATAGCAAGTATAAATGCTAGTCATAATGAAAAAAAGAAAGAATATAACTATCAACAATACTTAAAAGAACAACAACAAGCAAAAAAAATTAGATTTACTTTTATGGCAGCAGCCGCTACTATAGTTGTATTAGCAGGTAGTTATAAAGTTGTAAAATATACTTTAGAGAAAACTGTACCATTAAATGTTGCAACTGAAGAACTTGCAATTGATACAGAAATGATTCTAACAGATAATGGGCGTACTATTGATGATAAAATGACAAAACAGGAATTAATAGATTATATAGATCAAAATGATTTGTCAGATGAACAGTTAGTAGATGCATTAGTTAATTATGCAGAAAAACATGATATAAATGCTGGGACTTTACTTGATAAAGCACAAGAAGCAAATCCTGATGCAATTAGTATTAGTAGATAATATTAGCTAGAATATCTAGCTTTTTATTTTAGTTAGGAAGTGAAACATGAAAATAACTATTACAGGAATTTATAAAAGAACTATTTTTCAATCAGAAAAAGGTTATATAATTGGTTTATTAAAATTAAAAGATACAGATAATGAAGAATTAGAAATGTATGTTAATAAGACAATAACCTTTACTGGTTATTTTCATGAATTAATTATAGATGAAGCTTATAGTTTCACCGGAGAAATAGTTAATCATCCTAAATATGGTTTACAATTTCAAGTAACAAACTATGAAAAATTAAAGCCGATAGATAAAGTTGGTATTATTGAATTTTTATCTAGTGATTTATTTCCAGGAGTAGGTAAAACATTAGCAACTTCAATAATAGAAACATTAGGTACAGATGCTCTAAATAAAATTATTGATACTCCAGAAGTATTAATGAATGTTCCAAAATTATCAAATAAAAAAGCAACTGTCATAATCGAAAATTTAAAAAAATATGAGGAGAGTAATAAAATATATATTCATCTTACAGAAATAGGATTTAACATTAAAGAAGCTATGTGTATTTACAATAGATATAAAAAAATGACTTTAGATATTATAAATAATAATATTTATCAAATAATAAATAGTGAAGATGAAATATCATTTTTAAAAGTAGATCAAGTAGCTTTAAGAGAAGGAATTGATGTTCAAGATAAGAATCGTATAAAAGCATGTATTATATATATTATGGAAAACTTAGTATATAGTAATGGAGATACATATCTTGAATATATTGATATAATTAAAAATGTCGAAAACTATTTGAAATTAGAATTAAATGGTAATTATTTTATTGACTATTTATATGAATTAGAAAAAGAAAATAAAATAATTAAATATAATGAACATTACTATTTAAGTGATCTATTTAAAGCTGAAAATTATGTTTGTGATAAGATTATTAATCTCTCATCATTAGATAGTAAAAAAATTAAAAATATTGATAATACCATAAAAGAATTAGAAAAAGTAAATAGTATATCTTATAATGATAAACAAAGACTCGCTATTAAAAAGGCAATAGAGAATAATATATTAATAATTACTGGTGGTCCAGGAACTGGTAAAACTACTATAATAAAAGCAATTGTTGAATTATACTCTAAATTAAATGATTTAAGTTATGATGAATTAATTGAAAGAGTAGCTTTATTAGCACCTACAGGTAGAGCAAGTAAAAGAATGAGTGAATCTACTAATTTGCCTGCTTCAACTATTCATCGTTTCTTAAAATGGGATAAAGAAACTAATAAATTTGCAATTAATGAATTTAATCCTAATATGCAAGAATTAATAATAGTTGATGAAGTAAGTATGATAGATATTAATTTATTAAATAGTTTATTTAAAGGATTAACAAATAATATAAAAGTAGTATTAGTAGGTGATTATAAT
>DAOPJC010000043.1:0-8283 GCA_035399485.1 Bacilli bacterium | reverse complement strand
ATGTATCAAAAAATCCCCATTTATTAATTCTAAAATTAGTTCTTCTACCATTAATATTATATAGTCTTATTTGCATTGCCTCTGCCAAAGCATCAGCTCTTCTAATAGTAAGTATAAACATTGGTAATAACATAGACTTAATTGCAAGTATTTTTCCTGATACATTAGAAGCATAATAATCAATTCCTCTACTTGCTTGTGATTTCATTATTTTATTACCTTGATCTATTATTGTTGGAATAAATCTTAAAGCTAATGAAATTGATAGAGCAATTTTATTAACTGGAATTCCTATTAATTTTAATGGTGTCATTACTATTTGTAATCCATATGTTATTTCATTAGGTGGGGTTGTTAATGTTACCATAGTTGTATATAAAACTATAACATATAATCTTAGAATCATATTAATTATTGATTCTAAATCAGTTCCCACAAAATAATATATAATAATTAAAAATACTATTAAAAATTTAATACTGGAAAAAGTTTTTAAATATATCATTCTTGGTAAATGAGCCATTTCTATCATTAATACACATAAAAATGATAATAATAACATTAATCTTATATCTTTACATATAAAAGTCATTGCTATAAATATTATTGTACAAAGAAGTTTAGAAACTGGATTCATAGAGTGAATTTTTGAATTAATTGGATAATAATTGCCTATATATATTTTATTTAACATATCTATATATATCCTTTATTAAATCATTAATATCATCTCTATACCCAATTTTAATTCCTTTTTCTTTTAAAACTTTATTAGAAAATTCCATTATTTTGGGAACTCTAATTCCATATTCCTTTAATTCATCTTCTTGTTTAAATACAAAATATTTATCGCCTTCTAAAACTATTTTTCCTTTATCTAAAACATAAATATAATCACTAATCGCATGAACTATTTCCATATCATGACTAATTAATATAATTGTTCTATTTAATCTAGTTTTTAACTTTCTTATTAATTGAATTAGATTTTTTTTACTTTCGCTATCGAGACCTATTGTTGGCTCATCCAAAATAATTACATCCGGATTAAAAGCAAGTATAGATGCAATAGCAACCTTTCTTTTTTCTCCACTACTTAAAGTAAATGGATTTCTTTCTAAGTATGTATCATCTAGACCAACCATTTTTAAAGCTTCACTAGTTCTAGTATCTATTTTATTTGTTTTATATTTGAAATATTTCATACCAAATGATATTTCTTCTTTAACTGTCATATTAAAGAATTGTTCTTCTGGAAATTGAAAAACAAGTCCTACATTTACTCTTAATTTATTAACATCTTTTTTATTAACACCTTTTGATGTTAAAGTATATGAACCAATTCCTATTTTACCATTTTGAGGAAATAATAAAGCATTACATAATTCAGCAATAGTTGTTTTGCCACTGCCACTTCTACCAATTAGACTAGTTAACTTACCTTCTATAAAATTTAAATTTATATCTTTTAAAGCTTCCACTTTAATTGGTGTATTATTATTATAAGCATAACTAACATTATTAAATTTTATTTCCATAACTTATTCACCATTTCATCTAGATTAAGAATCATCTTGTCTACTAATCCATAATATTTTAATTTAATTGATAATTCAGCCATAAAAGGTATTTTTAGACCAATTTTATTAAATGCTTTTTCATTTTCTAATACTTCTTCATTAGAACCATTTAAAACTATTTTACCTTGATCTAGTAAAATAATATCATTACCATATAATACTTCATCCATTTCATGAGTAACATTAATTATAGTTATTTTTTTATTTTTATTAATATCTTTTAATATATTATATATTTTATCTCTTGTATCTAAATCTGTCATAGTTAATGCTTCATCAAGAATTAATATATCCGGTTCAATTATCAAAGCAGACGCTAAAGCAACCAATTGTTTTTGACCACCGCTTAAAGTATGAGGCTCCTTATTTAAAATATCATCAATACCTAAATAAGCACTAATCTCTTTTACACGTTTTCTGATTTCTTTTGGTTTAACTTGCATATTTTCTAATGAAAAAGCAATATCATCCATTACTGTTTCTGCCACAAATTGATTATCAGGATTTTCAAATACTACGCCTATTTTACTAATAATTTTTTTGATATTAGTATGATTCATTTCTAAACCATTAATAGTAATTTTACCTGATGTCTTCATAAGACCTAATAAAATTCTAACTAAAGTACTTTTACCACTTCCATTTGGACCAACAATAGTAGTAAATGTACCTTTTTTAATATCCAATGAAAAATTTTCAAATATTTTTTTATTTCCATAATCAAAACTTATATTATCTATTGATATTATATTTTCCATAAGATCACCACCATATCTAATATTATATTATAATTATAATAGTTTTACAATTAATTAATAATTACTTTATTCTTTTTTTAACTTGAATACTATAAACAATATTTAATAGTGTTTTTATTGGTAATGCTCTACTAAAATAATAAGCAATTCTATTACTTAATCCTGGTATTATTAACATTTTTCCTTTATGCATCTTATTAAGTGCATATCTTGCTACTTTATTACTATCCATACCTTTAATACTTTGTTTAATATTAATCTTCTGATTGAAATTTGTATTAATAGGTCCAGGACATAAGACACTTATATTTACATTTGCCTCATTTATTTTTAACTCTTTGTAAAGTGCGCATGTTAAATTATATATATATGATTTAGAAGCATAATATGTAGCCATTAAAGGGCCCGGCTGAAATGCAGCATTTGAAGCCACATTTAAAATATAACCATTATTTCTTTCTTTAAACTTTTGTCCAAATAATTTTGTTAGTATTTGAACTGCTACTATATTAATATTAATTAAATTAATTTCTTCATCAATATTTCCTTCTAAAAATTCTCCATATAATCCTACACCGGCATTATTAATTAATAAATCTATATTTTCATCTTTATATTTATTATATAATTTTTTTACATTATCAGTTACTGATAAATCCAATACTTCTACTATATTTTTTTCATTATCTAATTCTTTTTTTAATTCTAATAATTCATTTTCACTTCTTGATACCAGAATTAAATCATAATTTTTTTCAGATAGTATTTGAGCAAAAGATTTTCCTAATCCAGAACTTGCTCCCGTAATTAAAGCCTTCATATTATCACCTTTCTAATAAGAAAAAAGACTAATTTAATTAGTCTATTTTATAATGTATGGGTCTGTTTCAGTACCTGTTCCATCTTTATAATTTATATTACCATTTACTTTTACAACTAATTTAATTGGATATGATGAAGCAGTTTGTAAAGGTTGTACTTTTGATGATATTGCATATGCTTCTCCAGTATTTGCTGCATTAGCAGTAATTGTCCAGAATATACCACCAAATTTTGCTAAGAAATTATAATTTGTACATTCTTTTGATTTAATATTTTTACAACCACTATCAAGTGAGGCAGCCATGTATTCATATATTGTAAGTCCGCCTGCTCCCATTAATTCAGTTTTTTTACTGCATTCAGTAGAGCCATCTTTAGTTGTATCTTCCATACTTCTTTTTCCTACACAATATTGATCAGGAACAATAAGTTTTCTAGCATCTTTAGTTATAATTTCTTTATCATTATAAGCATTCAATATAGAATCTTTTATTCTACTTGCTTCCACACCTTCAAAATCATTAATACCCGCTACATAACCATAATTTGAATTATATCTATCATCCCAAATTGAATAACTATTTGATTCAGTTTCAATTAATTTAATATATCCATCTTTATCTATACTAATTATTCTCCAAACTTTATCTGAATATTTTACATAATTATCCACATATTCACCACGATAATAATAACTATCATTATTCTTATATAATCCACTTCCTGTAGTAACTACTTCAGTATTATTTCTTATATATTCACTAATTGAATTTGCTTTATATGCATCACCGCAATCAAGTTTTGGCATATATGTAAGATCATCTAAATTCTTATAAACTAATACACTTCCTGTACAAGTAGTTCCTTTTCCTAAATATTTAGACATCTCTTTCATATATTTTTTTGATACTAATGTATCAACTGTAATAGTCGTAGTTCCAAAAACCTCATCTTTAATTACAGTTGGCTCATCTTTTACATAGTTTTCTGCAGCTCTCACCATATTATTTTCTAATTGTTCATATGACATTTTTCCACTTGAACAACCTTTTATAATTGATATAATAATTATTAATAAAATAAAAGCTCCCAACACTATACCTAATATCTTAAATAAACGTTTTTGAGAATCTGAAAAATTTAGTAATGCTAATTTATCTTTTAATTTCATAATAAAACCTCCATATAAAAATATTATATCATAATCTATTTGAAATAAGCAAAAAAAAGATGCTTATTTAGCATCTTCCTCAACTAATTCTAAAATTACCATTAATGCGTCATCTCCACGACGTTCAGTTAATTTTAATATTCTTGTATAACCACCATTTCTTTTTGCATAACGAACAGCTAAATCATCAAAAACTTTTTTAACGATTTCTGAATCATTATGTAAAAATGCTAATGCTTTTCTACGAGCAACTAAAGATCCATCTTTTCCGTAAGTAATCATTTTATCTACGAATTTACGAACTTCTTTAGCTCTTGTTTCAGTTGTTTCTATTTTTTCATTCATGATTACATCTTTTGTTAAATTTGCAAGCATGCTTCTTCTATGTTTATTAGTACGTCCTAATTTTCTATAAGCCATGTTATTCCTCCTAACTACTAATCTTCATCACGGAATTTAAGATCCATATCTTTAATTTTGTCAATAACTTCTTTTAAAGATTTCTTTCCTAAATTACGTATTTTCATCATTTCTAGTTCTGATTTTTCTACTAAATCACCTAAAGTATTTATATTAGCTCTCTTCAAGCAATTATAAGCACGAACTGAGAAGTCTAAATCATCTATTGAAGTTTCTAACTTCTTAAGTTTGCTATCTTCTTGTTTAGCAGACATTACACCTGTTGTATCAGCAAGTTCACTTAAGTTAGTAATAATATTTAAATGTTCTATTAAGATTTTTGCACCTAAAGCCATAGCTTCTTCTGGTTTTAAAGATCCATTAGTATAAACATTCATTATTAATTTATCATAACTTGCATCTTGCCCAACACGAGCATTTTCTACTTCAAAACTAATTCTTTCAATTGGTGAATATAAAGCATCTATTGGAATGAAACCAATCTTTGCATTTTCTATATGTTGTTTATTTTCATTAGATGGAACATAACCTCTTCCACTTGCAACAATCATTTCCATATCTAATTTGCCACCTTTTGCTAAAGTTGCAATTACTCGATTTGGATTGATTATTTCAACGTCTGCATCAGTTTGTATATCACCTGCTGTTACAACGCCTTCTTTATCAGCATATAAATGTATAGTTTTTAAACCTTCTACATGTTTTTTTAATACAACACTTTTTAAATTTAATACTATTGTAGTAACATCTTCTACTACACCATCTATTGTTTGGAATTCATGCATAACGCCATCTATTCTAACAGCAACTATTGCACTACCTGGCATATTTGATAACATTACTCTTCTAAGAGCGTTACCAATAGTTGTTCCAAAACCACCTTCTAAAGGTTCTAATTCAAATTTTCCATAATTATTATTTTCAACATAATCAGTAATCTTAAATACTGGTTTTTCAAAGTTTAACACTTTTATCACTCCTTTTCTTATTATCCACGAGGACGCTTTGGTGGACGACATCCATTATGTGGGATAGGTGTTACATCAGAAATTGATAGTATTTCTAATCCAGCAGTTTGTAAAGAACGTATTGCAGTTTCACGTCCTGAACCTAATCCTTTTACAAATACTTCAACTTTCTTCATACCCATATCTACAGCAGCTTTTCCAGCAGCTTCAGCTGACATACCTGCAGCGAATGGAGTTGATTTTTTACTTCCTTTAAATCCTAATGTTCCGGCTGAAGCCCAACTTATTGCATTACCTTCACTATCACTTATAGTAACGATAGTGTTGTTAAATGTTGAATGAATAAATGCTCTTCCTTCTGGCACATTCTTTTTAACTTTACGTTTTCTTGGTTTATAAGCCATTTATATAACCTCCTTATTCATTAGCTACAATTATTTTTTCTTATTTGCAACTGTTTTTCCTTTACCTTTATGAGTTCTAGCATTTCTATTTGTTCTTTGACCTCTTACTGGAAGTCCTTTTTTATGTCTAGATCCTTGGTAAGAATTAATTTCCATTTTTGTTTTGATATTCATATTAACTTCGCGACGTAAATCACCTTCAGTTGTGTGATTATTCATTTCTTCACGAATTCTTGTTAATTCATCCATATCTAAGTCTTTTGCTTTTTTATTTATATCTACGTTTGCTTTCTCTAAAATTTCTTTTGATAAATTTCTTCCAACACCATAAATATAAGTTAATGCGATTTCAATTCTTTTATTATCTGGTATATCTACACCTTTAATACGTGCCATTCAAACACCTCCTATTAACCTTGTCTTTGATTATGCTTTGGATTAGCACATCTAACTTCTAATCTTCCATTACGTTTTATTAATTTGCATTTATCGCATATTGGTTTAACTGATGCTCTAACTTTCATATCTATTCCTCCTACTTTATTATTTTCGGTAAGTTATGCGCCCACGTGTTAAATCGTATGGTGAGAGTTCAACAGTTACTGTATCACCTGGTAAAATGCGAATATAGTTCATTCGGATTTTACCAGAAACGTGAGCAATTACAGTATGCTTATTTTCTAATTCTACGTTGAAAATACCTCCCGGCTTAACTTCGATAACTTTTCCTTGTACTTCAATTGTATCATCTTTAGCCATATTATCACCTCTCTGTTAAAATTGTATAACCATCTTTTGTAACTAATACTGTATGTTCAAAATGAGCAGATGGTTTATCGTCAGCAGTAACAATTGTCCAATCATCATCTAATATAAATATATTAGGTGTCCCTAGATTTAACATTGGTTCTACTGCAATAACCATTCCTTCTTTAAGAATTGGTCCAGTACCTTGTTTACCATAATTAGGTACATCTGGATCTTCATGTAAATTTGATCCTATACCATGGCCAGTTAATTCCTTAACTACACCTAGATTATACTTTTCAGCATATTTGGAAATTGCATATCCGATATCACCAATACGATTACCTGCTTTTACCATATTTAAACCTTCATATAAAGATTGTTCAGTATGTTTCATTAAGAATTCTTTCTCTTCTGAAACATTTCCTACTTTATATGTCCAAGCTGAATCGCCATGATATCCTTTATAACAAGCACATATATCTAAAGTAACTATATCACCATTCTTCAATTTTCTTTTACCTGGTATTCCATGAACTACTTCTTCATTTACTGAAGCACATATAGTTGCAGGATAGCCTTCATATCCTTTGCAAGAAGGTGTTGCCCCTCTACTACGAATATATTTTTCTGCTAAAGTATCTAATTCTTTAGTTGTAATTCCTTCTTTAATATAAGGAATTAAATACTTATGTGTATCACCAACTATTTTACCAGCTACTTTCATCAATTCTATTTCAGATGATGATTTAATACTTATCATATATTACCTCTTATCAGATCTTCAATTTGTTTAAAAGTATTTTCTTTTTCTAAATTGCTATCAACGCAATATAGAATGCCTTTTTCTTTATAATAGTCAATCAATGGTTTAGTCTTATTTACATAAGCATCAAATCTGTTTTTAAATGTTTCAGCATTATCATCTAATCTTTTGATTAGTTTAGAATTACATTTATCACAAATACCATTTACTTTTGGTTTTGCTGATTCAATTAATTCATTATAAACACTTCCACAATTATTACAAGAAATTCTTCCTAAAATACGATTACTTGCTGTTTCTTCATCTATATCTAAATAAATAACATAATCGATTTTTTTATTCATTTCTTTTAATATAATTTCATATTGTTTAGCTTGTTCAATATTACGTGGAAAACCATCTAATATATAACCATTATTGCAATCAGATTTTGTTAATCTCTCTTTTAATAATTCTATTATTATATCATCACTAATAAAATTACCTAAACTCATTTCATTAGCAATCATTCTTCCTCTTTCTGTATCTTCAAGTGAAGCATTTCTTAAAATATCACCTGTTGAAATATGAGGAATACTATATTTTGAACTTAGCATTTCTGCTTGAGTTACCTTACCTGCTGCAGGGGGAGCTATGAATATTATATT
>DAOPJC010000042.1:0-8305 GCA_035399485.1 Bacilli bacterium | reverse complement strand
GTCAAATAGCAAATTTAACAACACAAAATACAAATTTATCAAATCAAGTAACAACGCTAACAAATCAAGTAGCAACATTGACTTCTCAAAAAACAACTTTAGAAAATCAAGTTAGTTCATTAACAAATCAAGTAACAGATTTAACTAATCAAGTAAACAGTTTAAGTGCACAAGCATCTAAAAAACCAGTCTTGAAAAAAGTATTACTTGGATCATGGAATAAAAGCTGGGGAAATAGAGGAGATGATTGGTATGGTGTTGTAACTGTATCGGCAACATCAATATCAGGTTATCAAAGTTTTACAGCAGATAATTTTGTTGTAGATTTTACTAAATTAACAGGTGGAGGACCAGATAGTGGATCTGGTAATGTAACAAAAACTTATGATGCTTCAACAGGAACTCTTACAGTGAGTGGTACTTTAAATAGAACAACTAGTGGAAGTACAGGTTGGGGAGGCGTTAGTGCTAGTACAGGAAATATATATGTAGTGTATGCTGCAAATGAATAATATAATGTAACAGATATTTAATATATCTGCTTTTTGTTTCATTGACAACTGTAGTTTTCTATTATATAATATTATCGTAGCAATATGGGAGGTGGAACCATGTATCAAGAAAAGATTTTATTATCTAGCAAAGATATTCTTGAAAAAGAATTTAAATTTGACGCTAAAGGTTATCGTCCACAAGAAGTTGATAAGTATTTAGATATTATTATAAGAGATTATGATGAGTATAATAAGATTCTTAAAGAAACTGAGCAAGAAAAAAAAGAATTAATAGAGGATAATATTAAACTTAAACAAGAAGTTAGAAGATTACGTACTCAAATTGAAGCTTTAAAAGAAACTGCTTATGTAAATGGTGGATCTAATCCAACTACAAATGCTGATATATTAAGAAGAATTTCAAATTTAGAAAAAGTTATATATGGTAAAGAATAATTAATTATCTAGACAAACGCTATATTCTAGTAATATAGAGGAAAGTCCATGCTCGCACAGTCTGTAATGATTGTAGTGTTCGTGCAAGGGGAAAAAATAACCCTTGGTAGCAATTGCTAACGGCTCTGAAATAACCTAAGTTTTTAATATGGTTAGAATAGGTGTAAAAGTGCCAAAGTGACGAAGAAACTAGAAATGGTGGAAATGGAACGTGGTAAACCCCGCGAGCGAGAAACCCAAATTTGGTAGGGGAGCTTAACTGGAGGAATAATAACGAAGGTTGGGATCGAGTAATCGATAGATAGATGTTTGTCGCTTTTTTAAAGTACAGAACATGGCTTATTAGATAATTATTTTTTTTGACTAATAAAAGGAGTTAATATGAAAGAGATAGGCGAAAAGCTAAAAGAAACTAGAGAGAATATGGGTGTCTCAATTGAAGAAGCATCTGAAGATTTAAAAATAGTTCCTTCTCAAATAGAAGAAGTTGAAGATGGCAATATGAAAGCTTTTAAAGATATCTTTTCTTTAAAACTTTTTATAAAAGATTATTCTAAGTATTTGGGGCTTGATTATGATGAGATGGTTGATGAATTTAATGAATATTTATTTGACTATACATCAAAGATTTCATTAGAAGATATAAAAAAAGCAACTGAAGATGAAAAAAAAGATAAAACTAAATCTCCAAAAATTGTTTCACCATATACAATAGAAAAAAAGAAAACTTTTAATTTCAAACCTATATTAATAGGATTATTAGTATTATGTATTATAGGTGGTGCATCATATATTATTTATGATAAAGTAATAAATAATGATAAACCAAAAACAGATAATATAATAAGATAGGAGTATTTTATGAATTTAGCAAATAAAATTACAATAGGAAGAATAATATTAACAGTAATAATAATTGGATTATTGATATTTCCATTTAATTCAGTAGGAATATCATTCCCAGTATTATTTATTAATGAACAATTACCAATAAGTAGTAAAAATATTATCGTAGGGGTATTATTTATTATTGCTTCACTTACTGACTTTTTAGATGGATATGTAGCAAGAAAATATAATATGGTTACTGATTTTGGTAAAATGGTTGATGCGATTGCTGATAAAATGTTAGTAAATTCAGTTATTATCATTTTAGCTTCAACTGGAGCAATCAATGTAATTATTCCAGTAGTAATAGTAGTAAGAGATATAGTAGTTGATACTATAAAAATGATTGCTGGTAGCAAAGGTAAAGTTATTGCAGCTATTAAATCAGGGAAAATTAAAACAGCATGTTTAATGGTTGGTGTAACATTAACTTTATTTGATAATTTACCATTTGAATTAATAAATATTAGAGTAGCTGATATATTATTAGTAGTAGCAACTGTAATGGCAATAGTTTCAGGTGTTCAATATTATCAAATGAATAAAAAATTAATATTTTCAGAAAAATAGTGAAAACTATTTTTTTTTGTAGGAAATTAAATATAGATATAGTATATATAAATAGGGGAAAATTAAAAAAGAACAAATGTTCGCAAAAACTATTGACAATGAAAAAGTTAAGTTGTAAAATGTATTTAGATGATAGGAGGAAATTATGGCAAAAGCAACAAATGATAATGATAAAGCATTAGAACAAGTATTGTTAGATATAGAAAAACAATTTGGTAAAGGATCTGTTATGAAATTAGGAGATCATGAACACCAAAAGATAGATGTTATCCCAAGTGGATCTTTAAGTTTGGATATTGCTTTAGGTATAGGTGGTTATCCAAAAGGAAGAATAATAGAAATATATGGACCAGAATCATCTGGTAAAACTACATTTGCACTTCATGCAATTGCTGAAGCACAAAGAAAAGGTGGACGTGCAGCATTTATAGATGCAGAGCACTCATTAGATCCAACTTATGCCGCAAATTTAGGTGTTAATACAGATGAATTATTATTATCTCAACCAGATAATGGGGAACAAGCATTAGAAATATGTGAAGCTTTAGTAAGAAGTGGAGCAATAAGTGTAATAGTAATAGATTCAGTAGCAGCATTAGTACCACAAGCTGAAATAGAAGGTGAAATGGGAGATGCACATGTTGGACTACAAGCAAGACTTATGAGTCAAGCTTTAAGAAAACTTTCTGGAATTATTAGTAAAACAAATACAATTGCAATTTTTATTAATCAATTAAGAGAAAAAGTAGGAGTTATGTTTGGGAATCCTGAAACCACTCCAGGTGGACGTGCTTTAAAATTCTACTCTTCAATAAGATTAGAAATAAGAAGATCTGAGCAAATTAAATTAGGAACAGATATAATAGGTAATAAAACTTCAATTAAAGTAGTAAAGAATAAAATGGCTCCTCCATTTAAATCTTGTATAGTTGATATTATGTATGGTGAAGGTGTATCTGTTGAAGGTGAATTAGTAGATTTAGCAAGCGATGCTGCAATAATTGAAAAAAGTGGTGCATGGTATTCTTATAATGGTGAAAAAATTGGCCAAGGTAAAGAGAATGTTAAAGATTTATTAAAGAAAAATACAAAACTTAAGGATGAATTATATACAAAAGTTAGAAATCATTATGATATAGATAATATAAAAGCTAAAGAAGATAAAAATGAAAAAGGACAAGCAACTGAATAGTTGTTTTTCTTTTTGTTTCGTGTTATAATGAATATAATAGGAAGGGATTACAATGAAGAAGAATAAAAAGGGATTTACATTAATAGAATTATTGGCAACAATTTTAATATTAGGAATAATAGCTTTAATCGCAATACCATTAGTATTAGATGTAATTAAAGATGCATCAAAAAATGCTTTAAAAGATAGTGCATATGGATTAATTGATGCAACTGATTTGTATTTTGCTCAAAACCAAAGCAATTTAGCGCATAAGACAGTTTTTACGATAGAAAACAATAAACTTACGAGTGAAGAAAAAATTGATTATAAAGGTAAAGTAGATGAAGGAACAATAATTCTTTATAGTGATGGAAAAAATGCCTTATGTATTGATAATGGAGATTATGCCGCCGTAAAAAGAACTGATGAAACGGAAGTAACACTATATGCTGGAACTTGTGGAGAAGAAAATTCTACAGGTGATGGATTTGATATTATCAGTAGTGTTGAAGAATTAACAAATAGAGTAAAAGATTTAGAAGATGAAAATGCTACTTTAAAAAACACAAATAATAAATTAGAAGAAGATAATGCATCATGTCAAGGATCATTAGCAGAATTAGATGCACAAATAATATCATTACAAAATCAAATTAGTAATTTAAATGCTCAAATTATTGAATTAAATAATCAAATTAATACTTTAAAGGGAGATAAATCATCATTACAGACTCAGATTACTAATTTAACAAATGAAAAAACTGCATTACAAGAACAAGTAACTACTTTACAAAATAAGATAGCAAATGTTGATGGGCAATTAACTACAAAAACTTTAAGTTGGAGTACAACTGGTTGGGTTTCTAATAATTATATGAGAGGATCAGCAACAGTTACATTTAATTTTGCACACAAAGTAGTTGGCGTAGTTTCAGTTACTGGCGGTGGGGCAAATGGTGGAGCAGGAGCTACTGGAATATCTGGAAATACTGTAACAATTAATTGTCATGGTTGGGCAAGTGCAGCAGCATCAGGAACAATAACAGTAGTAGGTTATTAGCATATAATGAACAAACAACTGAATAGTTGTTTTTCTTTTTTTCTTTACTTGACTTATTGAAATTTTACCTTTACAATAGAATTAGGTAAACAAAATTTGCCAAACAAGATGGAGGGTAATATGAGTCAAGTTATATACTCCATTTTACTTGTTTTAGTTGGAATTTTTTTTGGAATAATAGTTTTTATTATTATTAATTATATTAGAGGAATAAGAATAAATAAAAAAGCTGATTTAATGCTAGAAAAAGCAAGAAAAGATGCTGACAAAGTTAAAAGAGATTATTTATTAGAAGCAAAAGAAGAAGCACATAAAGTTAAAATAGATACAGAAAAAGAAATCAAAGAGAAAAAAGCAGAACTAAAAGATTCTGAAGAAAGATTACTTGTTCGTGAAGGTAATATGGATCGTCGAGATCAAACATTACAAAATCGTGAACAAATGTTAGAAGAAAAAGAAAATAATATAATTAACAAACAAAGAGAAATTCAAAAAGAGCAAGATAAAGTGGAAGAAATCAAAAATGAACAAATCACTTTACTTGAAAAAATTTCAGGCTATTCAAAAGAAGAAGCAAGAAAACTTGTTTTAAAGAAAGTTGAAGATATGATGAGCCTAGAAATAGCTTCATATATTAAAGATAAAGAAAGTGAAGCAAAACTAGAAGCAGATAAAAGAGCTAAAAATTTATTAGTTGAATCTATGCAAAAATATGCATCAGATGTTGCTAATGAACAAACTGTTACAGTAGTTAATTTACCTAACGATGATATGAAAGGTCGTATCATTGGTAGGGAAGGAAGAAATATAAGAACTATAGAAAGTATTACAGGTGTTGATTTAATTATTGATGATACTCCTGAAGCATTAGTAGTTTCAAGTTTTGATCCATTAAGAAGAGAAATTGCAAGATTAACTATTGAAAACTTAATTAAAGATGGAAGAATTCATCCTGCAAGAATTGAAGAAATATATGATAAGACAACTAAAGAATTACATAATAAAATTATAGAATTAGGTAATAATGCTTTATTTGAATTAGGCATTACAAAAGTAGAACCAGAATTAGTAGAATTATTAGGAAAATTAAACTTCAGAACTAGTTATGGTCAAAATGTTTTAAGACATTCTATCGAAGTAGCTAATCTAGTAGGCATTATGGCAGCTGAAATAGGTGAAAATGTAGCTTTAGCAAAACGTGCTGGTATATTCCATGATATTGGTAAAGCTATTGATCATGAAGTAGAAGGTAGTCATGTTGATTTAGGAAGTGAAATAGCTTCAAGATATGGTGAAAATAGTACAGTAATTAACGCTATCGAATCACATCATGGTAATAAAGAAGCTACTAGTGTAATATCAAGTTTAGTAGCAATCGCAGATGCATTATCTGCATCACGTCCAGGAGCTAGAAATGATTCATTAGAGAATTATGTTAAACGTTTACAAGACTTAGAAGCTATCGCTACAAGTGTTGATGGTGTTCAAAGTACATTTGCAATTCAAGCTGGTAGAGAATTACGTGTTATAGTTAAACCTGATCAAATAGATGATTTAGGAAGTGTTCAAATAGCTCGTAATATCAAAGATAAAATAGAAAATGAATTACAATATCCAGGTACAATAAAAGTTGTTGTAATCCGTGAAACTAGAGTTATGGAAGAAGCAAAATAAGAATTCAATTTTTAATTCTTTTTTCTTTTAAAAAAATTGACTAATAATAAAAAAAATGTTATTATTACATTAGGTGATAATAAATGAAGTTATTTAAAAGAAAAAAAGAGGAAAAAAGAATTAATAGAAAAGTAGTTATAATTATTGAAGTATTTGCAGCATTATTTTTATTTGCAACTTTACTTGGTATAAAATGGTTAGTTACTAATGGAAATAGTGAATCAAATATTGTTAAATTAGAAAATCAAGAAGTTTCTAATATATCTTTTGTTGATTTTAAAGTTGAATATACTAAAAATAAAGGAAATGTTACAGTAAGTGCAATAAATTATAAAGATCAACCTGTAACAATAAATAATTTGAAAATTAAATTATATGCAGCTGATAATAGTTTAATTTCACAAATTGAGGTTGCTGACCAAGTTAATCTTGAAAGTAATCAAGAACAACTTATTACAAGTACAATTGCTACTACAACTAAAGTAGCTTCAGTAGAATACGTTATTGAATAGCGTATTTTTTTTATTGAAATGACTATTAATATATGCTATTATAAAGATAATAGAAAGTAGGACAAAGATGAAAAAGGGATTTACATTAATAGAACTTCTAGCAGTTATATTAATACTAGGTATTATTGCATTAATTGCAATACCAGTAGTAAATAATATAATTAAAGAAGCTAAAAAAGGCTCATTTAAAACAACTGCAGAAAATATAGTTAAGTCAGTTGAAACTAAGTGTCAACTACAACAAGTAAAAGGAGAAAATATAACTAGAGAATATAATCTTAGTGATAAAAATATAAAAACTAAGATGAATATTAAAGGAGATATACCTTCAGTAGGAAGTGTATCAGTAAATAGTGATTGTACAGTAACATATTTAAATGTAGCAGATACAACATATACTGCAACTTTAAATAATGACAAAGTATAAGTAAATGAAATAACAAGACATCTAGCATCGGGATTAACTGCTGGAACTGCAGTATACTTAGATCCAACAGATTTAACAAAATCATGTACATCAATTAATTCAGTAAGTACAGTAGGAACAAAAACAGGATGTATGAAATGGTATATATATAAAGACAATGGTAATGGAACATATCAATTGATACTTGATCATAATACAACTGTAACAGTTGCTTGGAATTCGAGTAATAAGAATAAAGATGGAATGAAAGAAGTAGCTACTGCATTAGCAAATGATGCATCAGCATGGGATAATAGTTTGAAAAAAAATAATGTTAGATTAATAACTGCAAATGAAGTGGCTGATATCACAGGTGCTTCAAGAGAAGATACATTAAAATGGGATTCAGATAAACCATATGGAACAAGTATTAATGAGCAAAGTTCATGGTTCTATTTTGATGGTGGAAAAAATATCAATAAGACATCATATAGTGAAACAGATGGATGGCAAAAACAATATGCCAATTCAACAACAAAATCAGAATTTTATTGGTTATATGATTATGTAAATGATTGCATAGAAAAAGGATGTAAAATAGAAAACAATAATGGATATGGATATTGGACAAGTAATGCAGTTACTAATATTAATGATCTTATTTGGGGAATAAATAGAACTGGAAGTTTGGATAAAGATTTAATAACACGTAATAATTTTGGCCTTCGCCCAGTTATCACATATTAATCCACAAAAAAAGAATTATTTTTAAATAATTCTTTTTATTTATATATTTACACCTAACATTATTAATAATATTTGTAGACTCATAGTAACTCCATTATGTAACATATGAAGTGACATTGGAATAATTATATTATCTGAATCATATAAAGTATAAGCAAATATACATCCAGGTATTGAATAAGGTATTAAATATAATAAATCATAGTATGTTGATACTGAACCAATAAGATGGAAGCTACCAAATACAATTCCTGATAATATTATAAATATCCATTTATATTTAAACATTGATTTAAATGATAATCTAAAAGCAAGTTCCTCAAT
>DAOPJC010000041.1:0-8549 GCA_035399485.1 Bacilli bacterium | reverse complement strand
TCAAATTCTTTTTTTCTATTGATAATCGCTCTGCTAAGTGCCTTTATCGCAAGTCTAGTATCTATCTTTTCACCATAAGCCCAACCAATAACCTTTAAATCAAATAAATCTATAACTACTGCTAAATAAGTCCAACCTTGCTCTTTTGTATAAATGTAAGTTATATCTGTAACCCATTTTAAACCAGGTTTATATGTAGTGAATTCTTGATTAAGTAAATTTGGATAGTCTTTATTAACATTGGGATTTTTAGTATTATAAGGTTTGAATTTTCTATTGATAATGCTTCTTATTCCAAGAAGTAGCATTCTCTTAGAAACTCTATTTTGGCATGTTTTAATACCTATTTTCTTTAATATAATAGTTATTTTAGGTGCTCCATATCTATTTTTAGAATCTACATATATTTCTTTGATTTTTTTATCTAATATAATATTGGCTTCTTTATATTTATTAGTTGTGTGGGATACATGGTAATAATAAACTGATCTATTAACATCTAAACATTCACATAGAAGTTTAACAGAATAAATTCCCTTATTATCGTCTACAAATTTTATTTTATCTTCTATTTTTTCGAGAATATGGCGACTGCTTTTTTTAATATTTCATTCTCCAATTGAGCCTTTTTAAGTTCTTTTTTTAATTTATCCACTTCATCATTAGTAGTTATCTTGCCTGATAAAGTATTTATCTTTTGATATTTATTAATCCAATTCGTAATTGTACTATGTCCTATGCCATATTCTCTTTCAAGTTCACTTATAGTTTTTCCGTTTTCATATAATTTTACTATAGTCCTTTTATATTCTTCATCAAACTTATTATAACTTCTTGCCATGAAACACTTCCTTCTTTCTAAGTAATATTATTATATCACTTCGTCAGAAATTCGTGTCCTAATATCTATTATAGATTCAATGTAATACTTCAGTATTATTATAATTATTATCATTAGATATTGATACTGTTTGTTCACCTAAAGGTATTTCTACTTTAATTGTTCTATTAAGAGATTTATCACTATAAGTTTTGCTTATTTCACCATTATATTTAATTATAAAAGTTACTATTAATTTACTATTTAATGATATTACATAATCTTTTCTAAAACTATTAATTATATTATTATATTTATTATAATCTATCTTAACATTTTGTGTCATATCGATATTAGCTGCTTCACTTTGATAAGTTTTAGCAGGTAATAAAATTTCTTCCTTATTATATAAAATCTTTGATTCTTCATCTTTAGAAGTCGCAATTAAATTTGCAACTACACTATATGTATAACTATTTTTAACTGCTTTTGAATATTTAACTAAATAATTAAAATTAATATCTACATAATCAATTATTTCTGCTACATAATTTCTTTCACTATTTAAGCATTTTTCATCAAAATAATTATTATCTTTTAAACAAACTGAATATTCATTTTTACTTTGTTCTTCAAATGTAATAGTATCTGGGTCAGTGTTTGCTGTACTATAAAAATAGTAAAATGTTACAACTGCAAATACTACTAACATAAGTGAAAATATTATTATCAATTTACTATTTTTCTTTAATCTCATACTAACCTCCTATTACTTCTGACAACCATACTGAAGGATATCCAATATATGGGGCAACCATTTTAACTGTTCCAATTACATCTTTTTCACTAATATCCCATTTATCAACGGTATTATTATTATCTCCTTTTGTATTATATATAAATTTATTATCTTTCTTTGTTATTTTGACAATACGATGAAGTATTACTTCGCGTTCATGTTTATATACTAATATATCTCCTATATTAATTTTATCATATTGTTCAGTTTTTTCTATTAAAATTGCATCATTTTTCTTAATTAAAGGATACATTGAATTTGATCCTACAGCTATCATTTGATATTTAAATATACCTGATACAATAACAATTATAAATGCTAATGTAACACCACTAAGTATATTTAATGTTGTTCTAAACATACTTGTTCTTCTAAATGATACTTTTTTATCATCTGCAAATGTATTATTTAATTTTAAAAATACAAATGTAGGAAATATTATTTTTAATATTGATTCAATATATACACCTAAATCTGGTGTGATTGGAACTATATATACTAATAATATTTCAAATATTATACGATATAAAATTGCTGGTCGATATCCACTTTTTATTGTCATAAAAGTTAATACATAGCTTTCAATAATATTTGGAATTATTAATAAGCCAAATGTCTCAAAAGCATCTAATGCTGTTGTAAAACTATAATTATTTAAATTAATTACTATACTTATAAAAGCTAGTAACATATTCAAACTAAATATTACAATTTTACTTTGACTACATTTCCTAATAATATTAAATCTAAATAATTCTTGTACTAGTATTATTGCTAATAAAATAAAAGTATTATTTATTATATTAGTTATTGTTAAACTATAAGGATTTTTTGTATATCCAAGTATTAGACCAATCGACCATACTAATATAAAGTAAACAAATGAATACACAAATATCATTTGTGATACATCGACTTTATATAAATTTTTATCTTTTTCAAAGCCTATCACTAAGAATAAAATTATATCAATCAATAACCATAAAAAAAAGTAATTTAAATTATTTGCTTCAAATATATTAAATATGAACATGTTTAAAACAATAATATTCATAATTATAAATTCTAAGCATAACGTTTTAATATAACTTTTTTTCATTTAAATCACTCTTTAATCTTGTACATAATTTAAAGTTGTTGATAAAGTAAGATCAATATCAGCAGCTGCTGTTGTTGTAACATCATTATATGAAACAACTAATTTTAATGTTTTTGATTCTCCTGCTGGTAATTTATTATCTGCTTCAATTAAACTTCCATCTTCATAAGTTAATGCGTATGAAACATTTGCTGCTGTTGCTGCATCAATTCCTGATACTACTGGAGTTGTTCCGATTTTTGCATCAACATCTCCTGCGTTAGTAACTTTCCATACATATGTAACTGAATCTTTAGGTTTTACTAAAGAAACTCCAAATGTGAATGTTGTATCTGTTAAGTTTGTACTTTCAGATTTTCCTGTTCCTACTGTAACTGGCGTTTCTAAACTATTAAATAGAATACTCCAATCTGCTTTCTTTACTTTTGTTGTACCATTAATATTTAAGTTTAAACTTAATGTTGCATAACCTACTGATAATGCTACTAATGCTACTAATGCGACCATTACTACTAATGTTCTAAATTGTCTGTCTTTTTTCATTTTATACTTCTCCTTTTTTTTTAATAATCATAGTTATTAGTCCCCTATAATCTATTAAAATTATAGCATCCGCCTATGTAAAACGCAAATAAAAATGTCAATACTTGACATTTTTAATTTACATTTTATATTCAGTTAAGAATTGATTCCAAATTTTTTTAATATTGTCATATTTTAAACAGTTATTTACTTTATCTATATCAACCCAGAAAATGGCGTCAATTTCACTATCTTGCTTAACAATATTACTATCATCAATAACAATACCTAAATAATATACTACTTCTTTTAATATATTATCTTTTATATTATATTCAATATCATAACGAAATTTAGAATTTATATTAATTGATATATTAGTTTCTTCTTTTACTTCTCTTATAGCTGTTTCTTCTTCTGTTTCACCATATTCAATATGTCCTTTAGGAAAACCATATTCACCTTTTTTAGATTTAATTAATAATACTTTATTATCTTTTAATATAAAAGCTCCACAACTTTTTTCAAATTTCATTATTTTTTCTCCATTATATTTTTTTCTATAAACACTTCATCAAATAATTCTAAATATTCATTTGCTACTGTTACTTTACTGTATTCTTCAAAATCTATTTTAATAGCTTTTTCTTTATCTATTTTTTCTATTTGTTTAGACCATTCTTTTACATCATATGGATTATTTACATAGTAAGCTTTATTCTTTGTTACTTCAGGTAAAGATGCTTCTTTAGTAGTAAGTACCTTAGTACCTAACATCATGGCTTCTACAGGTGGCATTCCAAATCCTTCAAAAATACTTGGGAATAAGAATATTGCTGCATTAGTATAAAAACTATTTCTCTCTTCATTACTTACAAATCTAGTTAATATAACACGATCTTCTAAATGATATTCTTTTATTTTCTCTAATAATATTTTTTTATCTTTTCCACCAGTTCCAGATATAACTAATTTCTTTTTATTATCTTTTTTCTTCTCATTAATATATTTCATTGTTTCAATTAATGTCATTAAGTTTTTATGTGGTAATAAAGAAGATACAGTATAATAATATTCATTCTTTTTAATATTAAATTCTTTTTCTAAGTCTTTAAAATTACTAACACCATCTGTTATTTCACAAGTTGCATATACTACCGCTACTGAATCTTTTTTTATCTTATAATGTGTTTCAATATCTTCTTTTGAATAATTAGAAATTGTAACTACTTTGTCAGCAACTTTAGTATCCATTTTCCAATTCATTCTAAAATATAAATTTTCAAACATTGAAAAATACTTTGGAAAATGAATAGCTTGAATATCTAATATTCCAGTTACTGTAGTAATACTTTTATTCTTATGCATTGGCATAGCATATGTTGGAAAAAAGCAAAAATCAAGATCATTATCTTTTAACATTTTATAAAATTTGAAATTAATATATGATAATCTTTGAATTAAATTATCACTATCAATATCTATCTCAATTTTCTTAAACTTTTTATTTTTAAAATAATGTTCAAATGAATAAGCATTACTCTTTGAAACAATTAAGTAATATTCTTTATCATTATCTATTTTTTCTAGTCCATCTAATACATTTCTAAATAATGTTTCAGAACCACCATTTTTATTAGGCTTTACCCATAATAAATCTATTCCTATTTTATTATTCAATTTATTTTCTTTAGCAAGTTTTTTTAAGATTTTATTCTTATTTATTTTAGCACTAAATCCTTGAGATAATGTTTTAATAATTCTTAAGAAAGTTGCGAATAATGAAAATTTAACATGATTAATTTTAGATACTTTATATGCTTCTTTCATGTTTTTTATATAACCTTTTAAACCATCCGTACTAACCCCACCAGCACGCATTTTAACAATATAATTATTAAAATAATTTAGTTTAATATTATTATTAATAAGTCTTAACATAAAATCATAATCAGCAGCAATTCTATAATCTAAACTAAATTTACCTACTTTATCATATACTTCTTTTTTTAAATATAATGTAGGATGAGCTGGATGCCAACCTAATATTTTTGAATATTTATGACTAATAAAATTTCTAACTGGTGTTTCCATTTTAGTAGGTTCCATAAATACTAAATTTCCATATACGCCATCACAATTTTTATATTTAAAGCAATCTACAATCTTCTCAATTACATAGTCATTAGCAAGTATATCATCAGAATTTAATATTCCAATAATATCTCCTGTTGCCATAGATATTCCTTTATTCATGGCATCATATAAACCATTATCTTTTTCACTAACATACTTTAAATTATTAAATTTCTTTTCATATTTTTTAATTATAGAAACGGTATTATCTTTTGATTTACCATCTACTAATATATACTCTATATCTTTATATGTTTGATTATAAACTGATTTTATTGTATCTTCTATTGTCTTAGAAGAATTATAGCAAACTGTTATTATTGAAACTTTCATAATACTACTCCTTATTGTCTAATTTATTTATGCTGTATTTATATAATACATAATATAGTATAGCATGAATAATCATACTAATTGAATATGCATAAGTTGCCCCTGAAACACTAGTCTTATCAATTAATAAGAATGATATTCCAAGTGACACAATTACACTTATTACATACAAATATAATTGTTCTTTATTTCTTTTTATTATTGTTAAACAAGCTGAATATATAGTACTAACTGAGTATAAAATAGAAGCAAATAAAATTAATAATATTAAATATTTATATTTAACTAAATCTATATCATATACTATATTTAATACTGGTACACATAAGAAATAAGCTACTATAATAATAAATACTCCTAAACCTAATATAGTAAGCGAAATATTTCTTACTTGTTTTTTTAGACTAGTTATTTTTTTATCATTATAATTTTTTGTCATTGAATTTAAAAATGGATTAATTAAGTATTGACCACATAAAGCCATTATAGTTGCTGGCATTACAATAATACCAAAAATAGTTTGAATACTATCTAATGATATATAACCTATCATATATTTTTGCATATTTAATAATAATACTGATAAGAAAGAAAATATAAATATTGGAAATGTATCTTTTAATATTTTTACTAAATTTTTCTTTTCTACTATATTATCTTTTTGAACATATTTCTTACTAGTCTTAATATCAACTAGTAAACCTAATAGATTTACTAGAATCATACCTATTATTGATAATATTATATTCTTTGATATTAAATCAATAATTAAGAAAACTCCTAAACCAATAATTGCTTTTAAGAATAATGATTTACCTACATAATCTAATCTTTCATTCTTATGAATTATTCCATAATATGTATCACTTAAAGCTTCTAAATTACGAAATAAACATAATAATATTACTGTCCATAATTTAATTAAACTAAAACCACTTATTAAAACAAATAAAATAGTAATTAAAAACATTGCAATACATGATAATAATCTAAATCTTTTAAATGTATTATCATTAATTTTTAAACTTGATACTTGGAATGTTCTATTATAATACATTGATATTCCCCAGAATAAACATGCGATTGCAAAACCATAAGTAAATATTCCAGCTGTATCTATACCATTTATTCTTTTAACAATTATTAAAAAGAAAAAAGAATTAAAAGAATTAAATGTTAATCCAATCATATTCCATATAAAATTCTTAGTTTGTTGATTTTTATTCATTTTTCCACATCCTATTTATAAATCAATTATATCATATATTAAATATAAAACATATATAAAAAAAGATACTATAGTATCTTTATAATATTTTAAAATAAGCACATATAAAATATATTATTAATAAATGTAATGGATAAAATATATAGAAAACATATTTCATACTTAAACCTTTTTTACCATTATATAAACCTATTGGAATAACACTAAATATTCCTAATATTTCACAATGGTCAAAAAATGCTAATGCAATTATTCCGTATATAAATGACTTAATCTTTTTATTTCTAAATATATAAATTATTGTTAGAATAACTAATATTCCAAAACTATAATCACATTTAATAATAAACGCTATTACAGAGAATATTATTAGACTTAATAATTTACTATATCTAATTTGAATACTTTGTAATGAAGTTTTCTTTTTTAAAATAATGTATGAAATAAAAGTAAATAATAATGCAATTAAATATATTATCACCATGTAATTAAAACCTAATTCAATAATACTTTTATCTCCCCATTTAGCAAATGATATTAAGAATAATATTATTCCACTTATTGCAAACATACTAATAAAACTTAAAGTCTTTAATAATATTTTATTATCTTTATATTTATTAATACTTTTATAACTCCATAATAAAGTCATACCTAAAGCTAAACTAAAGAAAATATTTTGTTGTTCAAAAGAAATTAATTTACCAGCAAATGCTAAATCAAATGGTATTTCTGATATAATTGCAAATAATAATAATCTTAAAATATATTTTTTAATATCTTTAGTATATTTAAATCCTTCTACCAATAAATAACAATATATAGGAAAAGCCAATCTTCCTAATATTCTAAATATTAAAGCAATATAGCCTATAATTTGGAAATTACCAAATGATGTGATTGCTCCTATATTAAAGAAACTTACTGCTTCTAATCCATTAGATATTAATACTCTATCTAATATACCTGCTCCTATATGGTCTAATAACATTGTTACCATGGCTATTATTTTTAATGTACTACCTGTAAATTGTATTTTTTTCATATTATACTCTCCCTCTTGTTATAAGTATTAAAAAAAATGGTATTTTTATCTACCATTTATAGCTTGCAATTTGTCAAATATCACTAGCACTACATAGGAAGTGTACCATTTTTAATAAAATATACAACTAATACTATTATTTCAATAAGCATTGCTAAAGCAATAAGACCTAGTATTACTAAACCAATTTTTTCAAAACATTTTATTAACATTTGAATATTTTTATATTTTTCTGTATTATCTTTTTCAATTTTAATCTTTGAATATGATACAATTTCTTCTATTGTAACATCAAAGAATTTACTTAAACTAATTAATTTATCCATACTAGGTATTGTTTCATCAGTTTCCCATTTAGAAATTGCTTGCCTTGATACACCAAGTTCATTACCTAATTGTTCTTGAGATAAATTCTTTTTATTTCTTAATTCATATATCTTATTACCTATAGTCATATTGCACCTCTATTTAATTTATTATATCATTTTTATTATCTTTACATCTATAAATAAATTAAAAAGATTAACTTTAAAGTTAATCTTTATAATACTAATTATTTTTTTCTTT
>DAOPJC010000040.1:0-8778 GCA_035399485.1 Bacilli bacterium | reverse complement strand
AATTTCAAATTTACAAATAAGAAATCTTTATGTTCAATATAATACATGGTATAATATAAATATAATAGGAGGAAGTCAGATGAATAAAAAAGGATTTACATTAATAGAATTACTAGCAGTAATATTGGTATTAGGAGTAATTGCGTTAATCGCTATACCAATTGTAACTAATATGATAGAATAAGCTAAGAAAAGTGCACTAATGGATAGTGCATATGGAGTAATAGATGCGGGAGAATTATACTACTCAGTAGATTTAATTAAAAATGCTGATTCAGCTGCATCAAGATATGATTTTGAAATAAAAAATAAGAAATTTGTATTAAGTAGTGATAATACAAAACAATTAAAAATAAAAGGATCATTACCAAGCACTGGAACATTACAAATATATAGTAATGGAAAATCAGCAATAGCGTTATGAAATGATTCATATTGTGCATGTAAGGCAACAACAGAAGTAAAAGTTACAATAAAAAGTAATTGTAGTATAGATATGGAAACTGGAGAAATATTAAGTAATAGTATGGCTGCATCATCATCAACACCGGCAGGTACAATAATTTCTTATGGTGGTGTAACAGTTCCTGATGGATATTTAGTATGTGATGGAAGAGAAGTGTCACGTGCGGATTATCCAAATTTATATCTATCAATAGGAAATACATATGGAGCAGGTAATGGAACTACAACATTTAATTTACCAGATTTAAGAGGAGAATTCTTAAGAGGAACTGGTACAGCAACACGAAATAGTGGTAGTGGAGCAACAATTGGTGTCCATCAAGATGCCACATCATTACCAATAATACTTACTTGTGCAAATGGGGGATGTGCATATCAAGGATATGCTACTGGACAAAATGCAATATTAAGATCTCCAGATAAAGCAGTTTATTTGACTAATAAAAAAATTGTTAGTTTTACTACAACTGCAGGAACCACAACAGCAGAAAAAGTAATTAATGTTGCAACGACTCGTCCAACAAATACATCAGTATTATATTGTATAAAATATTAAAGTTTGACTTTAATATTTTTTTTTATAAAAGATTGAAAAATATATGGACTTTTTGGATTGATTATAATATAATAAAAAACAATTTGGAGGCGACATAATGAAAACAAATTTACCTGTAATCATACTTAAAAATATTGTCTTGCTTCCTACTAATGAAATCAAGTTAGAAATTAAAGATGAATCTAGTAAAAATATAATAGATGCATCAGAAATGTTTCATGATAAAAAAGTTTTAATAATAACAAATAAGAATCCATTAGAAGAAGTACAAAAAGTAGGAGATTTACCAAAACTAGGAGTAGTTGCGAAAATAAAACAAAAATTAGTTTTACCAGATGGTTCTATTCGCATTACTTTAAAAGGATTATCTCGAGCTAGAATATTTGAATATTTAAATTTAAAATATGTCGATGAAAACTTAGAAGCTATTTTAGAATTGCTTGTTGATGAGAGTGATAATGATAATAATTCTAAAATATTGTTAAATAAATTAAAAAAAGAAGTTGATAAATATATAGAAGAAATTCCATATATGAGTAATAGCATCAGTAATACTATTAAAGGAATAGATGATTTATCAACTTTGACAGATGTTATTGCGTATAATCTTTCTTTAAATCTAGAAAGAAAACAAGAATACTTATATGAAATTTCTAGTACTAAACGTGTAGAAATGTTACTAGAAGATATATATAATGAATTTAAAAGATATAGTGTTGAAAAAGAAATAGATATGAAAGTATCTCAAAATATTGATGATAGTCAAAGAGAATATATACTTCGTGAAAAGATGAAAGCTCTTCAAGAAGAATTAGGAGATAATTCTTTAAAGAATATTGAAGTAGAAGATTTAAAAAATAGAGTATCTAAAATAAAAGCTAATAAAAATGTTAAAGATACTATTTTAAAAGAAATTAATAGATATGAAAATTTATCTATAATGTCTCCAGAATTAGATACCATAAGAAATTATATTGATTGGTTAATCTCATTACCTTGGAATATTGAAACTAAAGATGAACAAGATTTAAATAAAATAAAACAAGAATTAGATAGATTAATTTATGGAAATGATGAATTAAAAGAAAGAGTATTAGAATATATTGCTGTAAAGAAATTTTCTAATAATAAGAATGGTTCTATTATTTGTTTAGTTGGTCCTCCAGGAGTAGGTAAAACTTCATTCGCATCTAAATTAGCTTCAGCCTTAAATAAGAATTTTGTAAAAATATCTTTAGGTGGAGTTCATGATGAAGCAGAAATAAGAGGACATAGAAGAAGTTATTTAGGTTCTAATCCAGGTAGAATTATTTCATCAATGCGTAAAGCAAAGAGTAATAATCCAGTATTCTTAATAGATGAAGTAGATAAAATAACTAGTGATACTAAAGGAGATCCAGCTAGTGCTTTATTAGAAGTATTAGATAAAGAACAAAATAAATGTTTTAGTGATAATTTTATTGAAATAGAATATGATTTATCACATGTCTTATTTATTTTAACTGCTAATAGTCTTGATGATATTCCACTTGCCTTAAGAGATAGACTTGAGATAATTGAAATGACTGGTTACAGCGAATTTGAAAAAGTAACAATTGCTAATAATTATTTAATACCTAATGTCTTAGAAGAATGTAATCTAACTAGCAACAGTATTGAATTTACTATAGATTCTATAAAAGATATTATTAAATACTATACTAAAGAAACTGGTGTTCGTGAATTACAAAGAAAAATTGAAAAAATAATTAGAAGAATAATTGTTTCTTTAGAACAAAATAAAATTAATATTGATAAATTAAAAGTAACTAGTGATAATTTAGATAAATATTTAGGTAAAATAAAATATGATTTAATAAATAATAATAATGAAACTATTGGAGTTGCTAATGCTTTAGGTTGTACTCAATATGGTGGTGAAATACTAAAGATAGAGACTAATTACTATAAAGGTGCAGGAAAATTAGAATTAACTGGTTCATTAGGTGATGTTTTAATTGAATCAGCAAAACTTGCTTTATCATATATAAAAAGTAATTATGAATTATTTGATATAAATTATGATGAATTAATTAATAATGATATTCATATTCATATACCAGTAAATCAATTAAAAAAAGATGGACCAAGTGCTGGAATATCTATAGTAAGTTCTATTATAAGTGCATTTACAAATATGGATATATTAAATAAAATAGCTTTCTCTGGAGAAATTACTTTACATGGTAATATATTACCTGTAGGTGGAATAAAAGAAAAAGTAATTGCGGCAACAAGAAATAATATTGATACAATCTTTTTACCAAAAGGTAATAAGAAAGATTTAGATTTAATAGATGAAGAAGTAAAAGAAAATATTAATTTTATATTTGTAGATAATTATATGGAAATATATGAAGTGTTGAAAGAAGGATTGAAATAATGATGGATATTAATATGCTACTAAATTATTTTAAAATCAATTCATTTATATATGATGATGCTGTAGCAGAAAGATTTGAATACGAAGATGATATAGATTATATATTATCTAGAGAATTTTTAGAAAATTTACATACAAAATTAGAATTAGATGAAATAAAACCAGAAATAGATTCACAAATTAAAAATAATATTTATGATATAGTATATTTTATAAAAAATAATAATGAAGATAAAAAGAATATACAATTAATAAATGAAATAATTGTTTCTTTAAATAGTATTCAAGGTTATATAAATGATGAATTCTATAAAGATCAAGCTTTAAAAAGATCAGGAAGAAATACTTTAAAATATAAATTAGCTTTAAATAAAGTATCTTTTGAACAAGAACCAGCTTTTACTGAAATAATTCGTCAAAGTATGGCAAATGATTATAGAATTATATATTATTTAATGAATTTAAATGATAAAGAGAATGGAGAATTATTTAAACTTTACTTATTACAAAATTGTGATGAATTATTTAATACATTAAATTATTTAATGTATGATTATCCAAAAGTAGTATTTAGTCATAGTTTTAGAAAAAATTGTGGAGAAATATTATCTGAAATAAAAGTAATGTGTAAAAGAAGCGAAATTGATGCTACAAAGCCAGTTAGTGAAATAAATAAATTATTAAAAAAAGTAAAGAGTTAATAGAATAATATTAACTCTTTTTAATATAATTTTATAGGAGGAATATATGAAAAAAGTTATACCATTTAAAAAAGAGTTATTCTTTAAAAATAACATTGCTGAAATAGTTAGTATTTCATTAGAACATACTTTACATCATGAGAAAGATTATTTGATATCAGGTGAATTTATTATTAGTGGGGAGTATCGAATAACAGACTCTAGTATTAATACGGAAGTATTTGATTTTAAAGTACCTTTTGATATAAATATTGCTGAAAAATATAGTTTAGAACATATGATTATAGATATAAATGATTTTTATTATGAAATAGCTAATAGTAATGCTTTAAATGTTAATATTGAAGTATTACTTGATAAATTAGAAGAAAATAGATGTATTGATAAAGATGACATTAAGGAAGAATTAAAAGAACATAAAGAGATTTTAGAAGATTTATACGAAGAACATAAAGAAGATATAAAAGATAAAATAGAGGATTTTATAACTGAAAATAAGATAGAAGAAAAAATAGAACAAACTAAAGAAAAAATAGAAAACAAAATAGATGAATTAAGCGAAAAAATAAAAGGATATGTCACATATAGAGTTTATATCTATAAAGAAGAAGATACACTTAATTCAATTATAGATAAATATAAAACTAGTAAAGAAGAATTAGAACAATATAATATTTTAAATGATTTAAAAGTTGGAGATAAAATTATAATACCATCTAATGACTAAGATTGGAGAATTCTTAAGAAATTATGATATTAAAGCTAATAAATATATAAAAAAAGGGAAAGTACTTTTTATTGATACTAATGATGGTAAATATGTTTTAAAACAAAATAAAAGAGATAAAAGTATATATGATTATTTAAATTCACGTAATTTTAGTTACTTTCCTGATATTATCAATAATATTGAAGATGAATATGAAATAACTAAATATGTAAGACAAGTAGAAATGCCAATTGAACAAAAAGAATTAGATATGATTTCTTTAGTAGCTTTATTGCATTTAAAAACATCGTATTATAAAGAAATAGATAATGATTTGTATAAAAAAATATATGAAGATTTATTAAATAATATTGAATATTTATATAGTTATTATATTGATATTATTGGTCTTATTGAAACAAAAGTATTTATGTCACCATCAGAATATTTATTAGCGCGTAATATTACAAAAATATTTAGTACGTTAAGATATTTAAATGAAGAAATAAAAGAGTGGTATAAATTAGTAGAAGATAAGAAAAAAGTTAGATATGCAGTATTACATAATAACTTAGATGTAGATCATTTTATAAAAAATGAAGATAGTTATTTAGTTAGTTGGGATAAAGCTAAGATAGATATGCCAATCTTTGATTTATATAAATTTTATTTAAAAAATAATGAAAGTAATTTTTATGATATTATTAAAAAATATGAAGAAATTTACCCATTATTAGATGAAGAAAAAAAGTTATTATTAATATTAATTAAAATGCCTTCATTATTAGAATTTAATGACAATGAATATAAAAATACTGTTAGTATAAGAAAATTATTAAATAATTTAGATAGATCAATTAATATAAAATTACCAAATACAACGAAAGATACTGAATAAAAATAGTAGAAAGAATAAAAAACATAAGAAAATATTAAATCGTGTTAACAAGAAAAAGGTTATTAACATTTGATAAAAAAGAATGCATCCAAATATAAATAAGAAAAATATCCACTTACCACGGCCCCACCAATTATTATTAATCATATTATCACCTAGTATAATATATGTATTAGTCTAAATATCGAATAGACAAACAATGGAAAAAACTATTGTTTTTTTCATTTAAAATATTATATAATATATATAATAGGAGATGCTTATATGAGAATGAATAATAAAGGTTTGGCATTATCAAGTATATTATATACATTATTAGTCCTTTTTTTAGCATTACTTTTTGGCATCTTAGGTTTAATAACTTCAGGTAAATTGTCATTAGATAAAATTAAAACTAATGTAAGTAATAAATTAAATAAAACTACAGAAATAAGTAATATTCCTAAAATAGAAGTATCACTTAAAAGATATGATTTAACTGCAATGTTTTCTGATGATAACTTAATAGTAGCTTATGCAATAACTACTACTAATCAAACACCATCAACTTGGAATGAAATTAATACACCAAGTGCTTCTTATGCTTTAAAATATAAAGTTCCAGGGAATAATACATATTATATATATGTAAAAGATGACGCCAATAATATTACAACTAAAGAAATAGTTGTAAATGCTGAATTATGTAATTTAGAAATTGGTAGAACATGGACATATGATTATGAAGGAATAGAAAATTCATTTGAAGTACCTTGTTATGGGACATATAAATTAGAAACATGGGGAGCCCAAGGTGGTCAAGCCGATGAAACACATATTGGTGGATATGGAGCTTATGCAAAAGGTGAAATTTTCTTAGAAAAGAATGATACTTTATTTGTTAATGTTGGAGGAACTGGAGTCACAACTACTACATCCGGCGAAGGTGTAGGAGGATATAATGGTGGTGGTAATAGTTTACCTACTGGAGTTAGTGGAGGAAGAGGTTCTGGTGGAGGAGCAACTTCAATAACTTTAAGCGAAGGATTATTATCAAAATTTGAAAATGATAAAGATTCTGTAATTATAGTTGCTGCCGGAGGCGGTGGCGGTGGTTCATATAGCGCTAGCTATTACGGATTTGGTGGTGCTGGTGGCGGAATTACTGGTGTAGATGGAAGTGCCCCAGATGCAAGTACAATTGGTCATGGTGCTACTCAAACTACTGGTGGTCTAGGTGCAACAATGAATCAAGTAAATGGTTCATTTGGTCAAGGAGCTAAAGGTGGAAACCCTAATGGATGGGGAGGAGCCGGAGGCGGTGGTGGATTCTACGGTGGTGGTTCTGCTGCAAATAATGGTGCTGGTGGTGGTGGCTCATCATACATCGGTAATACTAAATTATCAACAAAGAGTATGTACTGTTATAATTGTACAGAATCAAATGTTGAATCTACAAAAACAGTATCAACTACTAATGTATCTGATACACCAACATCTAATTATGCAAAAATGGGTAATGGATATGTTAAAATAACTCTTATAAGTTTAGATTAAAGCATTTATAATGCTTTTTTTTATTAATAAAATATTGTATAATTAATATAGATACTAAGGAGTGATAAGATGGCAGGATTAAGAATACCAAAAAAGAAAAAAATGTCTATCAATAATAAGTTGACTGCATATGTAAAACCAAATAAAGTTTATATACCATTAGTAGATGAAGATATGAATATATTAACTAAAAAAGGTGAACACGTATTTAAAGGACAAGTACTTGCTAAAAGAAAAAATAGTTTTGAAACACCTGTATTTTCAAGTGTAAGTGGAACTATTGCTAATATAGAAGAAGTATCTTATCAAAATGGAAAAAAAGTTAAAGCATTAGCAATTGAAAATGATTACAAAGAAGAAATAGAAAAAAAATATGAACTTAGAAAAAATATTAATAAAATGGATAAACAAGAATTTATTGATATTTTAAAAGAATGTGGAATAGTAGGAATGGGTGGAGCAGGTTTTCCAACATTCATGAAATATAAAACAGATCAAAAAATAAAAACATTATTAATTAATGCTGTAGAATGTGAACCATATATAACTGCAGATTATACAATAATAATGGAAAAAATAGAAGAAATATTAGAAACAATAGATCATATTTTAAGTATAAATGGAATTGAAGAAGCAATTATTGCTATTAAAGAATGTAATACTGCTTTAATAGAAAAAGTAGAAAAATACTTAGGTACATATTTAAAAATAAAAGTATGCCCAGTAAGAAATATTTATCCTATGGGATGGGAAAGAACTTTAATTAAAGAAGTTAAAAATTGTACATATGATAAATTACCTATTGAAAAAGGAATTATTGTTAATAATGTTTCTACTATATATGCTATTAGTCAAGCGTTAAAATATAATAAACCAATTATTGAAAGAATAGTTACATTTACAGGAGAGGGTTTAAGAAAGCCTCAAAATGTTTTAGTAAAATTAGGTACTAAAGTTAGTGATGTAATAAATAATATTGGTGGAACAAAAGATAATATTTTTTATGTTTCTAATGGACCTATGATGGGGACTTTAATAGACAATGATTTAGTAGTGACTGCAGATTTAAATTGTGTTCTTGTTCTTGAAAATAAAAAAGATGTAATAACAAAAGAATGTTTAAGATGTGGTAAATGTGCAAACTTTTGCCCAGCAAATCTTTGCCCAGTACTAATTAAAGATAATATTAATAATCCTGATAAATTAAAAGAATTACATCCTGAAAAATGTATTTCATGTGGTCTTTGCTCATATATATGTCCATCTAAAATAGATGTTAGAGAATATATAAAAAAGGCTAAAGAATCAGTAAAAGGAGGTAAATAATGGGACCATTTATTAAAACAAAAAATAATACAACTAAAATGATGCTAAGAGTAGTGATTGCTCTTATTCCTATTATTTTATTCTCATTTTATAAGAATGGTATATTACCATATATAAAAGGTTATGTTGATATATTTGATATGTTTAAGCCACTAATTATTATAT
>DAOPJC010000039.1:0-8998 GCA_035399485.1 Bacilli bacterium | reverse complement strand
ATTGGTATTGATAAAAAAAATAATAAATATGAATTGTCTTTATTAATTAGTAATACTAGTGATAGTTCTAGTCAAGGTGAAGTAAAAGAAAAAACTACTGTCATTACAGGTAAAGGTATTAATATTACAGAAGCTTTAAACGATGCCAAAAGTAAATCATCAAAAGATTTATATACTGGTCACCTATCTTTAATACTCATAAATGAGGAAATAGCAAAAGAAAGTATTTATGACATAATTGATCCTATAATACACGATCCTGAATCTATAAAAAAACTTGATCTTGTAATAATTAAAGGTGATACTGCCAATGAAATTTTAAAAGTATTATCTCCTTTAGATAATTTTCCATCTGAAAATATATCATTCAATATCAAAAATTCTATAGAGCAAATTGGAATATCCCATAATACTCATATTAGTAATTTTATATATAAAATAGTTAATGAAGGCTATGATAATATACTACCATCTATTAGTATTGCTGGTAGTGAAAAAAATAATAATTCTACAGATGAATTAAAAAAAATAGAAATAAAACAAAGTTTAAAAATTGATGATATAGCCATTTTTAAAAAGTATAAACTTGTAGGTTACGCTAATATCGAAGAAAGTAAAGCTATTAATACCATTTTAAATAAAGGTAATTTAGTAACTATTACAACAAAGTGTTATAAGGATATTGATAAGTATATTTCAATTAAATTAGATAATCCTAAAACTAAAATTAGTTATAAAATTGATAAAAATAATAAAGTTAAATATTTTTTTGATATTAAATCTAATGGTGTTATTACTGAAACAAATTGTACTTTAGATTTATCGGATACTAAAGTAATAGAAAAAATATCTAATTATGCTAAAAGTTATTATTATGAATTATTAAAAAAAACAATTAACAAAACTAAAAAATTGAAAACAGATATTTTTGGTTTAGGTAATTTGTTATATAAAAAAGATAATAAATATTGGAAAGATAATAAAAAGAATTGGGATGATATTTATTCAAAACTAGATTATAAAATAAATATTAATTTTAATTTAAAAACTAAAGGTTCTTTTAAAACAACTTTAAAAGATAAAGATAAAGGAAGAAGATAAATGAAAAAAATCAATATATCTAATTATAATACATTGCTTTTCTTTATATTAAAATCATGTTTCTTTGGTATTGCTGGAAGCAATTTATATTTATTAAGTAAACAAGATGGTTGGCTAAGTATAATAATAGGATTTCTTACGGGTTTTTTACTTTTATATTTATATTATCTTATTATAAAAAAATATCCTGATAAAAATATCATAGAAATTATTGAACTTAATTCTAGTAAAACAGTAAGTTTAATAATAAAAGTAATATATGTAATATTACTTTTTGTATTTGCTACTTCTGTATTTTATAATTTAATTAATTTTATTAATACACAATTCTTATATAGAACACCTAATTTAGCAATTGCAATTATGTTTGGTATATGTTTATACTATTTATTACATAAAGGTATAATTGCGATTTGTAGAACAAGTACTATTCTATTTTATATATATATTTTATTATACCTTTCTGTTGTTATTGGCTTATTACCACAAACAGATTTAACAAATTTTTTACCTATTTTTAAAACCAATATTGGTTCTTTATTATTAGGAACATTTAATATAATATTTCTAAATATAAGTCCTTTATTTCTTTTGACTATTATTCCATATAATACAATTAGTAAAAAAGAAAAATTAATAAAAAATGTTTTAATATTCTATACCTTAGGATTTTTTGCTATATTTACTGTTAATTTTTTTGTAACCAGTATATATGGTTCTAATTTAGCAAGAATAATACAATACCCAGAATTCTATTTACTAAAAAGATTATCGTTAATAGGTTTTATTGAAAGAGTAGAAAAAGTATTATTTATACAGTGGATATTTAGTTTAGTATTAGTAATTGTTTTATCATTATACTTTATAAAAAAAATACTAATAAAGAAAAAAGAGAATAACACTTTTATAGATTTTTTATTAATAATATTTTTAATATTTTTTGTATTATATATATTTAAAAATAATGCTCTTGCTAATAATTTCTATTTATATGTATTACCATTCTTATGCTTGTTTATATTTATCATAATACCAATATTTATATATATTAAAACTAAAAAACATACTAATTATTAGTATGCTTTTTATATTTAATTAAATTTTTTATAGAATCTTTCACTTCTACAGGAGTATATACTTTTAACCTATTTATAATATTAAATATTAGTTTTCTATATAACTTTAATTCATCTAATTCACTTACATTAGGAAATATTTCTTTTAAATATCTATAATAATCTACTGCATATGGGTGTAATTTATCATTCCAAGGTCTTATACCAAAACAATCAACACAATGGAGTATTACTGGATTTTTTTGAGCATTTTCAATATCCTTTGAGTTATAAAAATTATTTAATTTGGCATTATTTAAAAATATTCTTAAGTCTAATCCAGAAAATAATTTTAAAGTACTAAACAAATTATATTTTATATCCAACTTACCTATATCATTATTTAAAGCAATATTTAAAATATCTTGATCAGGATATTTTAATATATTTTCATTGTTACTAATAGTATTAATTATTTTTTCAGAACAATTGTTATTTTCCCATTCATTCCTATTTAATAATAATACTCCACTATTATAATATGTATCAATATCATTACTCATTTTTTTATAATAGTTAGGTGATAATAAATCTTGAACTGCATAGACACTCTTATCTGGTAAATTATTTAAATTTTTAAGCGAATTTACAATAATAGTATCACTATCTAAATATAATATTTTATCAACATCAATAATATCATTAAAGAATAATCTAGTATTACTAATACTAGTTTGACGCCACTTTGGTATATTTAATTCAGTTACTTTGTTGATAAGTTTTTTTGAATCGTTTATTATTAAGTTATTCTGTGGAAAAATCATAAATATTTTCAAAAGTTCATTTATTGTTTCCTTACTAAGATTATCTGATATTATATATACATTTATATTTAAATCTTGATTATTTTTTAGTAATGAATATATTGATACAATCATATACATTGCATAATTATTATCTACTGTGTATAAAACATTTAACATAAAATCACCAACTTCGCATGTAATACTATACCACAAAAAAAATATTTCATAAAGAAATATTTATTTTAATATTGTATATAATATATATACAATAAGTAAGCCTAACATTATAAATAATATTGTCATAAAAAAATTTAATATTGGATTTTTTTCTTTATCTGTTTCTAAATCTTCTACTTTATCTACATAATCTTTAGCTTTTAATTTAACACTTGCTGTATCAAAAGTTCTGTCCATATCATTTGAATTAGTTATAACATTATTTTTGTCCATTTTTTTTGCTTCATTAATAATTGAATTAATAGTAGCATCATCAACATTTAGAGTACTTCTTAAATCAGAAAACATCTCTAAACTTAATTCTGTATCTTTCATATTATTTAAATCTTTTTTAGAAGTTTTAGTATTTATTAATTTTTCTATTTTTCTAGTAGGGCTTTTTAAATCTTTTAAATATTCATCATCAAGACGGCGATATTTATTTTCTCTTGAATTAGCATCTTGTTCTTTAGCTTGTTTTAAAATATTCATGATATCATATTTTTTCTCTTCATCATCTAATGCTGCCATATCAGGAATATCAATTTCTAAATCTTTTTTTACAAGTTTATTTCTATTTTCTCTTTCATTTTCTTTTTCCAAAACGACTTGTCTTATTTTTTCAATATCTATTTCATCAGTTTTAGGAGTAGTTACTATACCCTCTATATTAGAATACATTTCTTCATCATCCATTTTTTTATACATAGAGGCATTTTTTCTACTTCGTTTTTCTTCTACTTCATTGCTATCATAATATTTTTGCATTCTACTCGCCATACTATCACCATTATCATCATATCATAAAATATTATCCTTTTCTATGGTGTATTGCTTTTTTTACATTTTTTCATTATAATGTTTACAGGAGGATTAACAATATGAAATTAAAAGTTAAAAGTGATGTATGTATAGGATGTGGCGCTTGTCAAGCCATTTGTCCTGAATGTTTTGAAATAAATGATGAAGGTGTTGCTGAAGTAAAAGTAGATGAAATTAAAGAAGAAAATATTGAAGATGCTACTGATGCTAAAGAAGGATGCCCTGTCAGTGCAATAGTTGAAGACGAAAAAAAATAAAATAGAAATTTCTATTTTATTTTTATTTTAGTTTCTTTTGATATAAAATTACCAGCTAATAATATATTTTCTTGTTTTATCATACTAGCACATATCTTTGATATATAATTTTTTTCTTCTTTATTATCAATTGATGTAAAAATAGGAATTATATTCTCACAATCATTAAATACTCTTAATTTAGATAAAAGCATATTTTGTGATTTCATATTATTAATAGAATTCTTCCAATATTTCTTATCAACTTTGATATAATCAATATCAACATTTTCAAATACTATATCTGGTGTAATATTATTATATTTATCTATACATATTTTAAACCCAATAAATTTTAATTCTTTAAACATATTAATTATTTCTAAATGATTATCTTCAATAATAGAATTAATATTAATATTAAGTATTATTCTATTAGCATTAACATGATATAAATATAATAATATTTTAAAGAAATCTAATAAATTCTTTTCAGTAATTAATGATCTATAATCAATATTAATTAAAACTTCTCCATTACCTATTTCTTTCATTTTTGAAAATACTAACTCTATATTATGCATATCTATATGTTTTAATTTTAAATTTCTTCTTAATGATTTATAATTATCATCATCTAATATACAATCTTCATTACTATCTTTTGTTATTATTTCATGAATTTTTACTTCATCATTCATATTATAAATATCTCTTTTAAAATAAGATAATGCGTCATTATTAATATCAGTCATTACTTTTTTTAAGAAAATTTCTTCATTTTCTTTTTTCAACCATATTTCTTCATCATATATTTGGATATCTTTATTATTTCTTTTAGCATAATACATCATATAATCAGCTTTTTGTTTTGTCTCTTCCATATTAGAATCAGCTCTTACAATACCAGCATTATATATTATTCTTTCTGGTAATATACCTGATTTCATTATTGAATCAATTTGTTGTTTACAAATAATAAACATATCATCAATTTTTTCTAAACTATTACCTGTTAAGATGGCAAATTCATCTCCATGTAATCTTATTACTAAAGAATTTTCAAAATTAGTTTTAATTATTTTAGCAAATAATACTAAAAACTTATCTCCCATGTCATGACCAAAATTATCATTAATATATTTAAAGTTTTTTAAATCCATCATAATTAAATATGACTTTGGATATTTTTTAATATATTTATGATATTCATTATCTAAGTAATTCTCATTTTGTAAATCCGTTAACTTATCGGTATTCCCATATACCACTTTCATATTAATCCCCCAATTAATTGTGCTTATGCACTAATTATTAATTAAATTATACAAAATTTTTACTTCTTTTATAGATAAAAACCTATATTCTCCAGGTTTTAATCCATCTGCTGTTAAAAATGCTACGCTTTCTCTACGAAGTTTTATAACTTCATATCCTAGAGCTAAAAACATATTCTTGATTTGATGATTTCTTCCTTCATGAATCATTATCTCTATTATCGAAGTATTTGCTTTTCTATCTATCTTTACTATTTTTACTTTACAACGTGCAGTCTTCTTACCATCTATTACGATTCCACTTTCAAGACTCTTTTTATGTCCAGGAGTTAATACTCCATTTATTTTTGCTATATAAATTTTTTCAATATTATTACTTGGATGAAGCATTTTATTAGTTAATACACCATCGTTAGTTAATAATAACACTCCTGTAGTATCATAGTCAAGTCTTCCTACTGGATAAACTCTAACAGGAATATCTATTAAGTCTACTACTGTCTTTCTTTTTTTATCATCACTTGAAGTAGTTACAACACCACGTGGTTTATTTAAAAGAACATATACTTTCTCTTGTTTTTCTATAACATAGTCTTCTACTTCTATTATATCTTCTGGATTTACAAGAGTCCCAAGTTCTCTAACTACTTGATTATTTATTTTTACTTTTCCTTTTTTAATTAGTTCTTCTGCTTTTCTTCTTGAACAATACCCGTTGTTAGCAATAACTTTTTGAACTCTTTCCATATATAATCACCAACTACATTATATCATTAAAATATTATTTTTACAATAATTATAGATGCTAGTATCCCAACAAGGTCAGCAAATAAGCCTCCATATAAACTATATCTAATTTTTTTAATGCCAACACTACCAAAATATAGAGTTATTACATAAAAAGTTGTATCAGTAGATCCTTGTATTACAGATGCTAAAGTTCCTATAAAACTATCTGGTCCATAAGAAGATAATATATTATTTAACATAGCAAGTGTACTAGATCCAGATATAGGTCTCATAAGAACCATAGGAATAATAGTAAATGGTACTTCTACTAAATCTAATATAGGTTTTAATATCACACCAAAAAGATTTAAAAAATTACAATTTAATAATAAATTAATTGCTAATATCATACCTAGTAAATTAGGAAATATTGTTAATACCATTTCAAAACTCTCTTTACTACCTTCAATAAATGTATCATATACATTTATTTTTTTATATACTCCATAAATTATTACACCTAATACCATTATAGGAATAATTAAGCTAGATATATAATTCATTTATTATACCTCCTAGCAAGTATTCTATCCATTATTAGTCCACCTATTGTTGAACATGAAGTTGCTATTACACATAGAATTACTATACCTGTTGGATTACTACTACCATGCATCATTCTTAAAGAAATAATAGTTGTTGGTACAATTGTTACTCCACTTGTATTTAAAACAAGAAAAGTAATCATACTTCTACTTGCAGTATCTTTTTTTGGATTTATTTCTTGTAATGATTTCATTGCTTTCAAACCAAATGGAGTGGCAGCACTGCCAAGTCCAAATATGTTTATCACTATATTAGATGCAATATATCCTAAAGATTCATGGTTTTTTGGTATATCTGGAAATAAAAATTTTAATAATGGTGAAATCTTATTAGAAAATTTAGTCAATAATCCTGATTCTTTAGCAATATTCATTAAACCTAACCATACTGCCATAACAGGAAAAATTTGAATCATCATATCAAGACAATTCTTACCACTTTCTAAAATAGTAGAATTAATTATATTAATGTTATTAGTTATTAAAGCATATATAATTCCTATTATAATAAAAAAGCCCCATATTATATTAATCACTTAACCACCTTTTTATCTTATCAAATACTTTAATTTTTTTTCTTTTTATTTCAATAAAAACATCTGTAGAATATATTTCTTTTTCTTCAAACATAACATATACTTTCCCAATACATTCATTATTTTTATAATTATATTTTCTATTTAATTTAAACTTTAATACTATGTTATCTTTATCATTATCTTTTAATATATATGAAAAATTATCTTTAATATAATATTTAACATTACTATAATATTCTTCACTAATTATTTCTATATAACCTTTTTTTAATATATTATAATTCTTATACTCATCAAAAGCTTCTTCATATAATTTTTTATGATCACTAAAATCATCACCATCATTTAATGTCACAACTACCAAATTAATACCATTCTTTGAAGCTGTTGTTACAAGTGTTCTTCTTGCCGTTTCAGTAAATCCAGTTTTCCCTCCTGTTATATATTTATATTCATATAATAATCTATTTTTATTTTTCCAAGAATAAGTATTATTATTTGTTTTTAAATTATATTTTTTAGTTGAAACTATCTTCTTATAAATATTATTTTTCATTGCATAACTTGTAAGTATAGCCATGTCATAAGCAGTAGAAAAGTTCCCTTTCATTGAATCTAAACCATTAGGATTATTAAAATTGGTATTTTTCATGCCTATTTTTTTTGCTTTATCATTCATCATAGATACGAAATTTTCTACGTTTCCACCTACATAAGATGCGATTACTAATGAAGCATCATTTCCACTTCTAAGCATCAACCCATATAATAAATCTATTAATCTAATATTTTCACCCTTGCTAATATATATGTTAGATCCATTAGCATCATCTATTTCATTACCTACTGTTATAGTTTCATTTAATTTATTTGATTCAATAGCAAGTATACAAGTCATTATTTTTGATATAGATGCCACACTTCTTACATTATGAATATTATTAGCATATATAATCCTATTATTATCTGTATCCATTAGAATAGTACTTGTAGCACTACTAGAATAAGCATAAGTATTTATTGGTACAATCAATAAAATAATTAAAATAATTAATTTTTTCATATATTTTCACCTAAAAAAATATATGAAAAAAAGGACTAGTTTAGTCCTTTTTTATTTTTCTTATTTAGTACAATTATTAAACTAACAATTCCTGCTATTGATACACCAAAGATAATTATTAAACTAATAATATTATCAAATGTTTTTGGATTACTTACTAATTTTGCTTGATTATTAATTACAACCATAAATGGTGATAATTCATTAACTTCAATATTAGCCTTTCCATCATCAACAGTTGCTGTTTTCGTTTCAACAGTTCCATTAGCTAATTTATGATAAATTGTAACTTCTTCTCCATTATATTCTTCACCAACATTAAATGATAAATTAATTTTTCCATTATAATTACCATTTGTTACAGTAATATTATAAGATCCTAATACTTTTTTATTTTCATCTAATAATGAAACTAAAGCATCATCAGCATTTTCTTTTTCTACTTCCGTAACTACTAAATCTGAATTATAAGTAAATGAACCATTTAATTCAATACTAGTTGGTTCATCAAATAATTTATTCTTTACCCATACCGCATATAATGTTGTA
>DAOPJC010000038.1:0-9500 GCA_035399485.1 Bacilli bacterium | reverse complement strand
GTTTCTAAAGATGATTTACTAGAACTCAAAGCAAATAGATGCTTGGCAGTTAATCATAGTAGAATATATCCTAGAACAGTAGAAAAGTATTCTGATTCTGATGACTTATATAATAATTATTTATCCAAATCAAAGGATAAATATTTTTATTTATTTAAAGATAATAAAATTATTTGTTTTGATACAACTGCTAGTGGATCAGATAAGTATTGGTGTGAGGAATTTCCTATGAAAGATTATGAATATGCTAATAAATGGTTGAATGGTGAATTAGAGTATGGCGATTATCTTAATAAAATAAAGAATAAAGATATGGAGATATAATGAGTATCACTTTGATAATTCTTTTAGTTGTGTCAGTATTATTTTTATTAGGATTTATGTATATAGAACCTATTTTAATGAAACATAAAGTTAAAAACGATAATGAATATGGTTCAGCTAGATTTAGTTCTAATAAAGAAATAAAACATAATTTTAAAAAAGAGAATGTTTATAATATTAAAGAAGCTGGATTTCCAGTTTCTTTTAGTAAGAATCTAAAAACAATATACTTTGATAGAGAAACACCACACTATGTTTATTTAGGATCTACTGGATCAGGTAAATCAGTTACAGCAGTTATTCCAACATGTGCATTTATTTCAAATGCAAAGAAAAAAAGAAGTGTATTCATAACTGATCCTAAAGGTGAAATATATCAAACAACATCAAAAATGTTTCAAGATAATGGATATAAAATTTTAACTATTGATTTTCGTAATTCAGAAAAATCAAACAAAATTAATATCCTTGAACCTATTATTGTTGAATATGAAGAATATATTAAATATGAATCATTATCAAGAGGATCTAAAATGGAAGAAGAAAAATTAAATTATAATAATTTATCTATGAGTTCACTTGCTGAAACGAATAGACTTATATCATCTTTATCAACAATGGTAATGCAAGAAAAAGTAGAACAAAAAGATCCTTTTTGGAATAATTCTGCAAAGAATTTACTAGAAGGATTAATTGGCTTTTTTCTTGAAGAATACAAATTAGGAAATATTACTAGAGAAAAAATTACTATGACTTCTATTCGTAAATTTCAAAATAGTTCTATGGAAGAAAATAATTTTAAAAAATTTAAAGATTATATTAATAAAAGAGAATATGGAAGTAAGTCTAAGGATGCTTTAGTTAGTATTCTAAGTGCTAGTGATAATACATATAAATCAATTACAGCAGTATTTGGTGAAAAGATGAATTTGTTTGATGATATAAATGTTGCTAATGTTACTTGTTCAAGTGATTTTGAATTTAATGTATTAGGTAAAGAACCAACAGCATTATATGTGATTGTTCCAGATGAGGATAAAACTTATTTTACACTTGTAACTATAATCGTAGGACTATTATATAGAGATTTAGTTAAATTAGCTAATAGCACAGATAAAAAAAGACTACCTTATGAAATTGATTTTATATTAGATGAATTTGCAAACTGTCCACCACTAGCAGATATAGAAGCTATAGTTTCTGTAGCTAGATCAAGAGGTATGCATTTTCATTTTTTTATACAATCTTTTTCTCAATTAGATAATGTCTATGGAAAAGAAGTTGCACAAATAATACTTGATAACTGTGGCTTGATTTATTTAAAAACAAATACTCAAGATACAGCTGAAGCAATTTCAAAAAGATTAGGAAAAAAGACAATTGAATCAAATAGTGTAAGACAGTCAATGTCGTTATTGAATTATAATGGTGATAGATCTACAAATTTAATTGGTAGAGATTTAATGACACCAGAAGAAGTAAAACAATTACACTATAAAACTATAATTTTTCCAATAATAGGATTTCCTATTTTTAGAGATACAGTTTTATATAATAAATTTGCATGTTATAAACCAGGAATGGTAGAAAGAAATTCAATACCATTAAAGGATTTGTCTTATACATATTTTACCGTAGAAAATATTAATCATGAGATATCAAAGGGTAGATCTAGAGAAGATAAGGAAGCTAAAGAATATTACGAAGCTTTAGAATTATCAGATAAAGAAAATTTAAAACCTTTGGAATTAGTAATAGAGAAAATATTTAAACAAGACTATGATATTAAATATAAAATTGAAGCTAATCATAGAGTTCATTTATCAATTAAAATAAATCGTTCTTTAAAACAAGTAGAAAAATCTTTATTAGCTAATAAAATAAAACAAGAATTATATCATACAGAAATATTAGAAAAAGAAGAAAAGACAATTATTAATATTTATAATGAAAATCCCTTAAAAGATTTATCATTAAGAAAATAAGGTAGTCGTAACGACTACCTCTTTTTTTGTGGTATAATATTACTGAAGTGTGGTGATAGAATGTCAAAGTATGTTGATAGTATAATTGGACATGCTGTTGGAGATGCTATGGGAGTTCCAACAGAATTTTGTTTAAGAGAAAAGTTATTAGAAAATCCAGTCAAAAAAATGATTAGTTCAGATAAAGTTGGACAACCAGCTGGAACTTGGTCTGATGATACATCTATGGAAATTGCCACAATTGATTCTTATATCCAAAATAATGATTTTAATTATCATGATATCATGCAAAAATGGGTTAATTGGATCGATAAAGCTGATTATACTGGTGCAGGGGAAGTATTTGATGTCGGAAGAACCTGTTTAACAGCTATAAGGAGATTTATGGATGGTATAAATCCAGTTGAATGTGGATTAAATAATATTAATTCCAATGGTAATGGTTCATTGATGAGAATTTTACCAGTTGCATTGTATTCATATTCAAAAAAATTAAATAATGATGAAATTGTTAAATTAGTAAACGATATTTCATCTTTAACTCATGGACATGAAATTAGTAAATTGGGTTGTTACATTTATGTTAAATATGTTATCAATTTACTAAATGGATTGTCAAAGGAAGAAGCTTACGAAAAAATTAAAAGAGATAATTATTCATATTATAGTGATGAATCATTAGATGCATATTCAAGAATATTAAAGAATAATATTAAGGATTATACAATTGATGAAATTAATTCTTCTGGATATGTTGTTGATACACTAGAATGTTCTTTTTGGATATTATTAAATGCATCTACATATAGAGAAGCTATTATTGCCTCTACTAATATAGGACAAGATACTGATACAATAGGAGCAATTACTGGTTCTATGGCTGGAATAATATATGGTGTTAATTCAATACCTGAAAATTGGTTGAATGAATTGCAAAGAAAAGATTATTTAATAGATTTAGCATTAAATTTTGAAAGAAAAACAAATGTAATAAAAAAAGATGTAATACTTGGAACCATAATTGGTGATATTGCAGGTTCTCGATTTGAATTAGTAAGCAATAAATATGGTAAGAATTTTGTTTTATTGCATGAACATAGCAGATATAGTGATGATTCAGTCATGACATTAGCTGTTGCACAAGCTCTTTTAAATTCTAAAGATGACTTTAGTGATATTGAAAAACTTGCAATTGAATCTATGGTTTCTTTAGGTCGTAAATATCCTGCCTGTGGTTATGGTCCGAGTTTTTATAAATGGATTATGTCTGATGAACATAAACCTTATGGAAGTTTTGGTAATGGTTCAGCCATGAGAATAAGTTCTGTAGGTGTTGTTGGTAAGAATATAAATGAAATCAAAAAATTAGCATCAGCAATTACAAATGTATCGCATAATCATCCTGATAGCATAAATGGAGCAGAAGCTACAGCAATTGCTATAAGAATGTCTCTTGATGGTAAAAGTAAAGATGAGATAAAAACTTATATTGAAGAAAACTATTTCAAAATTGATGATTTGAAAATAGATAGTATGAAACCGCAATACTTTCATATTAACTGTATTGAAACGGTAAAACAAGCTTTAAGTTCATTTATTGATTCATATGATTTTGAAGATGCAATTAGAAATGCGATAGCTCTTGGTGGTGATAGTGATACAATAGGAGCAATTACTGGAAGTATTGCAGCTGCTTATTATGGAATACCTGATTATATATGTGAAAAAGCATTAAAATATTTGGATTCATATTTAATTGGTATTCATGATGATTTTATAAATAAATATCAATAGAATGGAGTGGATTATGGATAAAATTGAGTATATAACCAATCAATTAAAAAAAACATTTGGAAAAAAATATGAAAATTATTGTATTACAAGGATTTATTCATTAGTAAATAGAAATGATCTAAGAATGGTCACACAACAATTATTTAAGAGAAAAGGTAAGAATATAGCTTTAGCTGATTTATATTTTCCTCAAATAAATCTTTGGGTAGAGATTGATGAAGGACATCACGAAAATCAAGTTGATTCTGATAAGATTAGAACAAAAGATGTAATTGAAATGAATAAAATATCAGAAGAAGTAAAAAAGAAATATGAAGCCCTAGAAGAAGTTATAAATCTAGAATTGGAAGAACCTTATCGAGTTGTTGTATATAGCAAATCATTGGAAGAAATAAATGATCAAATAGATAAAATAGTTGAAGAAATAAATAGGCGAATAACTAATCTTGGAAGTGATTTTATACCATGGACAGGTGTAAGTAGTAATCCTGAAGAATATATCAAAAAGGGTATCGTTAAAGTTTCTGATAATGTAAAATTTAAAACGATTGATGAAATAGGTAAATTATTTAATATTGATAAAGTGTCGATGGGATATAAGATTCATGGATATGTTCCAATTGGTAATAGCTCAGAATATTTTTGGTGTCCTACATTAAAAATATTGGGAGATGAGTGCAATAATAATGCATGGGAAAACGAAATTAGTGAAGACGGAAATACAATTTATGAAAATCAAAAAGAAAAAAGTAAGAACTATATTTCAGATGTTATTAATGAAAAACCTATTAGATATATATTTACAAAATATAAAGATGAAACCAGAACAATGATATATAAATTTAAAGGAGTCTTTGATCTTGATGTTGAAAGAACATTAAAAACATCACAAAGAACATGGAAAAAAATATCAGATGAAATAGATTTAAATAAATATTTTAAATAGGTGATATAAATGAATAATAAAGAATTATTAAAAAAGATTATTAATGATGTTGAAACTAAAAATTACTCTATTAATTTTAATAATGGTGGTTTAGGTTCTTATCATTATTCCGATGAAATTACAAATCTTTTTAAAGTATTAGATGATGATTATATAAGAAATATTTATAATGAAAATATTGGTGAGTATAATTATGATTCAAAAAAAGAGTTAGATCAAAATACTGAGCCGGAATCATATTCATTGGTTGACTGTGTTATATACTTTAATTGGATTTGGCATCTTGAGTCTGGTATAGCTGTAGGTATTGTAAAAAGAAGAATAGAAGAAGGAAAATATCTAAGGGCTTTAAAAAAATTTTATGAACTAATATAATTGTGGAAAGGATGTATTCTTATGGATAATTACATAAAAGTTAATAAAGATATTCTTAATAAAATAAAATATGATAATGTTATAGCAATCTTTTTGGCTGAAGGTGGAGCTATGGGTGAACCTAATGCATTTCATGCAATATTAAATGATTTAACTCATTATTATACAAATTTAGGAGAAATAGATTTTACTAGAGAAGAATTCTTTAAAGCTTTACCTGTAATGGGTTCATTTAATTGTTTTTGCGAACAAATAATGGGATTAGAAGATGGATGGAAATGGTATAATGCAGGCTTTGGTAATTATTTGATTGTTAGAAATGATTATACTGATAAAGTGGACAAATATATAAAAGAGCATTTTAAAGATAATTGGGAACATGGTGAACTTTATCAAAACTGGTATGATATGATAAAGGAGATTGTATAATATGGAAAAAAAAGAAAATTATAGTTTTATAAAGTTTCAAAAAACAGCACTTATGAGATTATTAGGAATGGATAAATATAAAGAAATAATTAGCATGTTTAATGATGATAGTATTAATTTATCATCGAAAGAATTTACAAAATGCTTCAATGGATTTTATAGGGTAAGAAGAAATGTAGAGTGGCAAAAAATATATTATGATTATTTCAATAAAAATAGAAAAAACATGCAGATTACTTTTGATGAAATAGTGGATTATTTGTATAAAAAAACTGGTAATATTGAGGCTTCTTTTTCTAGTAAGATGCTATCAACTATTAATCCTAATATGCCTATATGGGATCAATATGTTTTAAATAATCTTAATATAAAAGTTGATGGTCATACTAAAGATGAAAAATTAATTAATACTAAAGAAGCTTATAAAAAGATAATTGAAGAAGTAAATAATAAATTAAAAGAAAAAGATATAAAAGAATCAATATCTGATTTTAGAAAATTCTTTCCAGAATTAAATTTTTCTGATGTTAAAATATTAGATTTTATTTTATGGAATGATAGGTAAATTATTATTGCATTATTTTTAGGTTAATGGTAAAGATAGAAGAGATTCTATCTTTAATTTTTTTATAACTAATACGAAAGAAAAAGATATTTTTATGATATAATTATATGAGAATGGTGTGATAAAAATGAAATATAAGTTGTTACATATTTTTAAAGAAGAGTTATTGGTTGAATCAAAAAGATTAGTTCCTTTAGTCTATGATAAAAATGATATATTGAACTGTAATTTTAATAAATTACATGAATTTTATAATAAAAAATATGAGGATTTTAAAATTGAATTTGAAATGTTAACATCTCATTTTTGCATGTTAAAGAATAAAGGTGAAGATTATCTTGATGAAAAACATAATTATAGAAAAATAATATCTCATAATAAAAAATATATTGAATATAGAGAAGAAGATTATAGTCTTTATGATACTGCAAGAATTATAGCTAATGATATTATCATAAATAAAAGTAAATATAAAAAAGAATCACTATTTACTTTAATCCCTAAATTGTGTAAAAAGTATATTAAAACTCATCATGATTCAGTTGATTGGGAATGTATTATAATGCTTTTAGATGAATCATTAAAAGAATTAGGATATGTTTTATTATCTACAAATATTTCTGAATTAAGAACTATCTAAATTATATGGTATAATATAGGTGTATGAATAATAGGGATAGGTGAATTCTATTTGAAAAAGATTAAATTAGTTCATTTTGATGAACAAAAATATGATATAAACAAAATGTTATCGACTAAATATGATCACTTATTTAGAGATGTTATTAGGGATAGAGGAAAAGGATACTATACTACTAATAGAGTGGAAAAATTTCATAAATCAAAGAATAAAATTACAGCAATAATAAAAGGAACAAATGATTATAATGTTTCCGTAGAATATTTAGATAATGATGAAATAAAAGTTAATTGTGAATGTGAATATCACAAATCAACTGATATTTATTGTAAACATGTATATACTCTTTTGCTAACTTTAAAACTGATGTATGAGAAAGAAAAAATATTAAAAGCATATAATAAAAATATTGAACGAATTAAAGAAATTGATGTTTTAATAAAACAAACTTATTATGAAAACAAAAAATATTTAAATGTATTAATGTTTACAGTAACTTTAAATGATAAAAATAAGTATTTAAATTATATTAAAAAAATAGAAGATTTTATTGATGAAAAAAATATTTATAAAGTAAGATCTGCTTTAAGGTATTCTTGTGAATATTTAAATTATACAATAGAAGACTATAATAAACTGCTTGATAAAATAGAAGAAGGAAAACAAGTAATAGAGGAAAGAAAGAGGAAAAAAGCTGAAGAAAAGCTTAAACCAAAAGAAGTTGAAGAAGAGTCAGAAGGATATACATGGACAATTGGCGAAGGATTGGAAGAAACTCTAGATGACTTTATTGCTAGTATGCCACTAGAAGTGTTAGAAGCAGTTAGAAAACAAGATGTAGCTAATGGTGATGACACAGAAATAATGGATAAAGCAATAGCTGAAAGAAAAAGAAGAGATGAAATTATTCGTAAAGAACAAGAACGACAACAAAGATTGCAAGAAGCAGAAGAAAGAAAATGGAGAAAAAGATATAGAAGAGCTGCATTCTTTGGTTTATTATCGGGGTTATTTGAGGGATTATCTGATTCAAGTTCAAATACATCATCAAGTGATACGGATTATTTAATGCCGTGGGAACAAGAATTAGTTGACAAAGGTGAATATGAACCATACCATTTTGAAGAAGAAGAAATGGAAGAGGATGACTTCTATTATGAAGATGATTAATAATTAAAAATTAACAAGCAGTAATTTTAAATTAAATTATTGCTTTTTTCTTTCGTTATTCTAACGTAATTTTATAAATATATGATATAATCGTATATGAGGCGAGAATAGAGGTGAACAAATGAAATTAATAGATAATCATATTGAAAAATTAGGCGATGATCTTAAAGAAAATATAACCGATAATTCCAAGATAAGAATTTGTGCATCTATATTCTCTATGTATGGTTATGAAGCACTAAAAAAAGAACTTTCTAAAATAGATGAATTTAAATTTATATTTACGGATCCAACTTTTGTTGAGAAAGCAACTAATAAAAAAGAACAAAGATTATTTGAAATTAATAGTAAAAACAGAGAAAAAAGTTTAAGTGGTTCTCCATTTGAAGTAAAACTTAAAAATGAACTTAATGGAAAAAGTATTGCTCAAGAATGTGGAGAATGGATTAAAAGAAAAGGAAAATTTAAATCTAATATTGGTGGAGAAGCTATCCAAAGATTTATGATACTTCAAAATAGTAAATCTGATATTACTTATACGAATATGGAAGAATTTTCTACTATTGGTTTAGGATATGAAAAAGATAATGCTATTTATATGCCAATAACTAAGATTGATGATAATTATGAATTTACTAAAAATTATTTAGATTCATTTGAACAAATATGGAATGATGAAAAACATTTAAAAGATGTAACAAATGATGTTATTGATTTTATGTCTGATTTATATAAAGAAAATTCTCCAGAATTTATTTATTACATAACTTTATATAATATATTTACTGAATTCTTAGAGGACATATCAGAGGATGAATTAGCAAACGAAAAAACTGGATTTAAAGAATCAAAAATTTGGAATTCGTTATATGAATTTCAAAAGGATGCAGTTTTAGGAATTATTAATAAACTTGAAAGATTTAATGGTTGTATTTTAGCTGATAGTGTTGGTTTAGGTAAAACATATACAGCTTTAGCAGTAATTAAATATTATCAAGAAAGAAATAAAAGTATATTAGTTTTGTGTCCTAAAAAATTAAGTGAAAACTGGAATACTTTTATTAAGAATTATAAAGACAATCCATTACAAGAAGATAGATTTAATTATGATGTATTATTCCATACAGATTTATCTAGAACACATGGTGAATCAAATGGAATGGATTTATCAAGAGTTAATTGGGGAAATTATGATTTAGTAGTTATTGATGAATCACATAATTTTAGAAACAATCAAGCAAGAAACGATAGAGAAACAAGATATGATAGATT
>DAOPJC010000037.1:0-9701 GCA_035399485.1 Bacilli bacterium | reverse complement strand
TTGATTAAATTGTAACATCTTATCAATAATTGCTTTTACATCTCTTTCATTAAAAGGTTTTTGTAAAACATCTGTTATTGGATAAGAGAATGTTCTATTAATTGTATCTCTTGAATCATCACCAGTAATTATAGATACTGGAATTTTAACAAATAAATTGTTTTCTTCAAAATATTCAAGTACAGCAAATCCATCTACATTAGGCATATTTAAGTCTAATAACATAGCAACTATATTACTACTACTAGTACCTAATATATCAATTGCTTCTCTTCCATCTTTAGCATGTACAACTTGATAAGAACTACTAAATATTTTATGAACAAAATTTCTAATAATATCTGAATCATCAACTACTAAAATAGTTTTATCTTTAATAACTACAGGTTCTGGAATTTGAAATTCTGGAACTGAATTATTAGAAGTTCTACCTAAATAAGTTTTAGCAACTCCTATAATTCTATTAGTTTCAGCCATTAAAGCATCATAATTATTATATACATAAGCAACATTATTAGCTTTACTTTCCATTTCATGTTGATATGAAAGTTCAGCTAATTTAGTAAATCCTAAATATCTAGCATCACTTTTTAAAGAGTGAACAAGAATAGCATAATTAGGCATATCTGATGTTTCTTTATATTTCTTTAATCCTTCAACTTTTTCGTCAACACCATCTAAGAAATCTACTAAAGTATCATCATACATAGTCATATCACCAAATAATTCTAAACTTCCTTGTACATTTACTCCATTATTTACTAATACATTTATATCTTTCATATTACCACCCTATCTACCTTAATAATTATATCATAAAAATATTACTTTTGTCCTAAAAATTTATTTATTACTTTATTTAACTCATTTTTTTGTATAGGTTTTGCCAAATATTCATTAAAGCCTTCACCAATATACTTTTCTCTCATTCCTGAAATAGCGTTTGCAGTTAAAGCAACTACTGGAATATTAAAATCAGAAATACTTTGTAATTTATGTAATGTTTCAGTACCACTCATCTTTGGCATCATATCATCCATTAATATTAAATTATACTTATTACCAGCATTAATCTTATCAATACAATCAATACCACTAGTAATTGTTTCTATAGTAGCTTTATAATCTACTAATAATCTATAAGCAACTTTTAAATTGATACTATTATCATCAACAATAAGTATCTTTTTACCAGTACAATCTGTGATTGGTAATTCTTTTTCTACTTCTTCAAATAACTCATCTTTACCTTGAACTATTTTTTGATCAATTGCGATAGTAAATTTAGAACCTTTACCATATACACTTTGAACAACTATTTGTCCATTCATTAAATCTACTAATTTTTTAGTAATCGCAAGTCCTAAACCAGTACCTTCAATAGTAATTTCTTTTTCAACACCAAGTCTTTCAAATTTACTAAATAATTTACCTAAACTTTCTTGTTTAATACCAATACCTGAATCTTCAACAGATACTATTATTCTACAAACATCTTCTTTAATTACACTACTAACAGTAAAATCTAAATAACCAGTCTTAGTATATTTAACCGCATTAGTAAGTAAATTTAAAATTACTTGTTTAACTCTAGAATGATCTCCATATAATACTGGAGGTATAGTTTCATCCATTTTATATCTAAATTCTAATGGACTATCTCCCATTCTAGCTTTAGTAAGTAAAACTAAATCATTAAATACTTTCTTAAAACTATATTCAGTATTAATAATATCTAATCTATTAGCTTCAATTTTAGATATATCAAGTATACCATTAACTATCTCTAATAAGCTCTCAGAAGCTGACATAATATCATCTGCTTCTTCTTTTGCACTAGGAGATAAATCTTCAGTTTCTAGTGCTTGACTAAATCCTACTATAGCATTTAAAGGTGTTCTAATTTCATGACTCATATTAGATAAGAAATCACTCTTAGCACTATTAGCTTTTTCTGCTGCTTCTCTTGCTATATTTAATTGTTCTATCATAGCCATATCTGGATTTTCAATCGTAAAATACATTAAAAAAGTAATAAATGTTTCCAATGAAGTCATAACTAACATTTGTGGATATATTTTTTGCATAAACATAATTCCAGATCCACCTATGATAAAAGCAATAAGAGGAATATATTTTTTATTTTTAATGTTTTTAATATTTTTCAATAAAAAGATTATGCATATTGTAGAATATAATGATCCAGTTAGATATGCTAAATCTGCTGCTAATCCATATGTATACATTAATGTACCATTACTATATTTATTATATAATGGTAATGTTAAAGTTAATATAGCAAATACTAAATATACAATTAGATATATAGATTTAAATACTTTTTTATTATTAATATTATTTGTTGAAATACTTATTACATATGTTAAAAATATGCATACCCATGTCAACAAATATAGTAAATATAATCGATTAAAAATCATGTTCAATTCTGTAAATAATTGTATATTAAGAGAAGTTAAAAATGATCCCAATTCAAAAACGATTCCTAAAAAATTAATTATTATTAAAAGGGAGTAAATTCTATTTTCGTCATTTTTAATTCTTTTTTTTGAAAAATATGCAATATTTAATAATACACAATAAAATAAACTACATATTGTAAAAAATATAGTATAATTCATAAATATCAATCCTATCTGTTTTTTACTTTTTCTTCCTCAATACTTGCTAATTTATTAAAATCAACTTTTCCTAATGCAGTATGAGGAATTTTTTCAATAAATTCATAATCATTATTGTAAGGAATTTCATATTCAGGTAATTTTTTATTCAATAAATCAATAATTTCATCTAGAATTTCTTGCTCTCTATCTTTAAATTTTTCATTTATTACTATATAAGCTTTAGGAGTATGCACGTCCTCTTCATTTGGAATGCCAACTACAACGCAATTATCTACAGCATAGTGAGATGAAATAACTTTTTCAATTTCAACAGGATATACTTTAAATCCTTTTCTTATAATCATTCTTTTTATTCTATCAACTATAAAAACACTACCTTGTTCTGTCATATAACCTATATCGCCACTATGAATCCATGTAGTATCATCATCATGTTTTTTAAATACACTATCATTTTTTGTAGAATCTATATAACTTTTCATCATAGTTGGACCTTTAATACATACTTCGCCTTTCTCATTATAGCCAACTTCTTTACCAGTGTAAGGATCAATAATTGCAACATTATTCTTAATCAAAGGTGCACCAACACTTCCAATACTATTAAGTGATTTTAGGCATGTAATTGCACTAGAGCTTAATTCTGTCATCCCGTAACCTTTAACAAATTTAGATTTACTATTATGTTCTTTAAGAAAATTATTTAATTTTTCTTCTAAAGCTGGTGAAATATGGTCTCCACCAGAACCCATACATTTTAAAAATGATAAATCAGCTTTCTTAATTTTTTCATTACTTAAAAGTGATTCATAATATGCTGGTATTCCTAAAATTTGATTTGGCTTATATTTTAAAATTAAATTTGATAATTCATCAGGATTAAAACTAGGAATTAAAATATGTTCTAGATTTAACGAAGGTATTACAAAGAATGAAAATACTAATCCATATGCTACCCATGGAACAAGTATATCCAAAAATTTATCTTGTCTCAATAATTCAAAATCTACTGCCTTATAATTTAAATACTGAGCAATAAAATTTTCATTTGTTAACTGTACACCTTTTGGTAATCCTGTAGTACCACCAGTATGTACGATTGCAGCTACAGCATTTGGTTCATACTCATTCGGGATTATTTCATTTTCACAAATCCCCATTCCAATAAATTCAGCCCAATCATATACATTATTATCATTTTTTAAAGTATTTATTGAATTATTTATCCTTTCAATTTCTTTTTCTTCCTCATCTGTTTTTTTCTTAAAACCATCAATTATTCTAAGTGCTTTTGGAACAGAATCATAAGGAGAAATATGTATTATTTTTTCGATTGATGTACTTTTCACATTATCATACATAGGAGTTAAAAAATTATCAAGTACAAAGAAATATTTAGAATGTGATTGTTCTAAATAATTTGAAATTCCTTCTTTATTTGTTCTTGGATCAAATAAATCTACAACAGCTCCAATTTTATTTGCAGCGTATAATAAATATGCAGTTTCAGGAGTATTAATAGTACATAATGATATAATATCTCCTTTTTGCACTCCCATATTTTTTAATGATTTTGCAGTATCATCAATCTTTTTCTCAAACTTTTTATTAGAAATTTTTATACCTAAATAGTTTAAAGAAATATCATTTGGATAATCTTTATTTTTATCTAATCTATATTGATATATTGTTTTTTTATCAACTTTTTCAAGAATAGATTCTTCGCTATAATATTGTAGCCATGGTTTGTCAATACTTGCATAGCCAGTTGATGGTCCTTGTAAGGTACCATCTGACATTTGTTTCAAGTATAAATCTCTTTGTTTTTGCTCATCATCATTTAAAGAAGCCAATTTTTCTCTATATTCCTTCAATTCATCTATTGATTTTTGATTTTCATCCATAAAAAAACCTCCTAATTTTTATTTTTTTACCTTAATAAAATTATATCTTAATTTATATAATAAAACAAGGATTTTAGACATTTTTTGACATAAAATATTTATAATATAAAAAAGAAAACAAATATGTTTTCTTTTTTTATTACTTTTTAAATTCTTTTATCTTTTTCTTAGCATTTGTTGTTTGAACTTTATCTATCCAATCTTCTCTAGGGCCAAATGCTAATTCATCAGTTACAATTTTAACTCTGTCTTTATTTTTTAATTTATAATCAAGTGGTACATATGCATCATTTACTATAGCACCTATCATAGTATTACCAATATCAGCATCTATTTTATATGCAAAATCAATTGGTGTTGATCCTTTTGGTAATTCAATAATTTTACCAGATGTAGTATATACATATACTTTATCAGAAAGTAATTCTGCTTTTACTTGATTAACAAATTCTTGATTATCACCAAACATATTATTTATTTCTAATAATGAATTAAAGAATTGATATTTATTAGATAAATTATCTTGCATTATATTTTCAGCGTCTATTTTATTAATATCCCAATAAGTTGCTAAACCAAATGAAGCTATTTTATCCATATCAAATGTTCTTATCTGTGTTTGAACTAATCTATCATTAGGGCCAAAAACATTAGTATGTAATGATTGATACATATTTGTTTTAGGATTACATATATAGTCTTTAAATTTATCATTTATTGGATTATAATTTCGATGAACTTCCATTAAAGTTAAATAACAATTTTCTATTGTATCAACCATAATTTTAAACGATAATAAATCATATATATCAGATATTTTATGTCCTTGTTCTAATCTTTTATAAACACCATATATATTTTTTGTTCTAATCTTTACTTCATTAGGTATATTTCTATCACTTAATATTTTATTTATTACATCTAACATTTCAATTATACAAGAACTACTGCTTTCACCAACTCTTACCATTTTTGCTTTTATTGCTTTATATATTTCAGGTTTTAAATATTGTAATGACAAGTCTTCTAATTCAGATTTAATTCTATATGCACCTATATAATAAGCAAGTGGAGCAAAAATTTCCATAGTTTCTAGTGAATTTTCTTTTTGTTTTAATTCACTTTTATATTGTAATGTTCTCATATTATGTAATCTATCTGCTAGTTTAATAATTATTATTCTTGCATCTTCAGTAATACCAGTAATTATTTTTCTTGTATTTGCTAAATTCTGTTCTTGTTTAGTAGAAAAATTCATTTTACTTATTTTTGTTACTCCATCTACTAAATTAGCTACACTACTTCCAAACAATTCAGCAATTTCTTCTTTTGTTGTATTAGTATCCTCTAATGTATCATGCAATAAACCTGCACATATCGTATCACTATCAGCATGCATTTCAGACAGTATATAAGCAACATTTAATGGATGAATTATATATGGTTCTCCACTTTGTCTATATTGACCAGAATGTAAATCTGAAGCATATTCATATGCTTTTTTTATTTTATCAATATCTCTTTCATTATATTCTTTAATTTTTTCTATTAATGTTTCAATAGTCATAATTACACCCCCATAATATAAAAAAACAACAACATAAAACTAATTATGATTGTTGTCAATTGGCATTAGAGAAACACGCGAAAAATTATTACAAATATTATTAATTATAAATGATTTAAATAAATTATTTCTTGTTATATTTTTATTTCTCATAATACCCTCCAATAAAATATTTCTATAATAATACTTCTAAATTATTTAGAAGTCAATACTTATATATAAAAAAAAGAGAATTAATAATTAATTCTCTTTTTCAATTACTTTCTTATGTCCTATTTTATTATCAATAGCTTGTACAATAAAACCATATCCTACAAAGAAAACATAGATTACTACACAATTTAATAATGTACCTACTATTCCATATTTATCTACATTCATATAGAAATATGGATATTTTGCTCCATCGATAAATGTACCACCTAAAGCAACATAAATAACATCAAATACTGAATATGCTACTAATATTAAACTCCAAATAAATGGATATTCTTTCTTTAGATTACCTTTTTCTCCAAATAATATATAATCAAATATTATCATTAATGGAACAATTAAATGAACGAAATTACATGCTAACATATAATTTTCATATCCTGGAACTCCTCCATTTGTAGATATTAATAATTCATATACAAACATAGTAACTGTTATTGCCATTGTTACCATACCTTTAGAGATATAATAGAAATTATTCTTTTTTAATTTCTTTAATAATTCTAATACTACTACAACTGTATAGAATATAAAACATAATAAGTTACTTTGAATTGTAAAATAAATTATATTCTCACCTATAGAACTCATACTAAAGTTTAGATATAATCCTATGCCACACATAATAATAATTAAAATTTTATAAATTAATGAAATTTTATTTTTCATACCATCACCACTATAATTATAAAACATTTGTCGTAATTTGTCTATAAAAATTTTATTTATCTCTTTAAATATATAGTTTATTAATTGATCAAGACAAAAAAAAGATATGAATTTCATATCTTATTTTTCTAAATAAACACTTGCTTGTTTTTTGTCTTTACCAACACGTTCAAATTTTACATAACCAGAAACTTTTGCATAAATTGTATCATCTGATCCAATTCCAACATTATTACCTGGATAAATTTTTGTTCCACGTTGACGGTAAATAATAGATCCACCTGAAACGTATTCACCATCAGCTGCTTTTGCACCTAATCTTTTAGCAATTGAATCACGTCCATTTTTAGTAGAACCTTGACCTTTTTTATGGGCAAATAATTGAATATTTAACTCTAAAAATTTCATGAGGACACCTCCCTATTATTAATATTTATATTTTTCTTATATTGTTCTTGTAATTCCATTAATAAATCAATCATATTATCAAGAAGCTTATCCGTTACGCTATCATGCGTATTTACTATAATTTTTAAATCACCATCAGAACTTACTGTTATTGCCTTTTCATTAATTCTTAGTATAGCATTTACACTAGTAATTGCGATACTAGAGGCTGCAGCACATACGATGTCTTTACCATAATCGTCATATTTAGCATGACCAGTCATAGTAATTTCATTTATTATATCTTTTTTTCTTAATATACTTACTTTAATCATTATTTAACATTAATAACTTCAATTTTAGTATATGGTTGACGATGACCTTGAGTTTTACGATATTTGTTCTTTTGAACATATTTAAAAACTTTAATTTTTTTACATTTTCCATGTTTTAGAACTTTAGCGATTACTTTAGTTCCTGAAACATAAGGACGTCCTACAACACCATTAGCCATAAGTACTTTATCAAATGTAACTTCAGTTCCTTCTGGAACATCTAATTTTTCAACATATAAGATTGTACCATTTTCAGCGTAGTATTGTTTACCACCAGTTTCGAATATTGCTTTCATATTTATCCTCCTAACATCTCTAAGACTCGCCTTTAAGGTGCTATGCTTAAAACCTTTTTAGTGCGGTTGTAGAGTAAGAGCTCTACACAATTAAAGATTTTACCATAATTATTAAGGCTTGTCAAACATTTCAGCCAATATTTCTTTCTCATTTTTAATTAAATTATTTATAATAAAAGTATGACTTTTATATTTATACATATCTTCTTTTTTTAAGATTAATTTATTCTTTTTAAATTTAATATTATAAAGATATCTTTCAAATAAAAATTTATTAAAGATATATTTTATATTTTTATATTCTTTTAATATTTGATATAAAAAGATTATAAAAATAAAATATATTATTATACTTGTTGGTCTTAGTATAAGTAATAATATTAGTACTAATATTGATATTAATAGAGTTATTATATTTACTTTATTAAAAGGAATAACATTATATAAAAATATTTGTAATAATTTATAACCATCTAAGGGATATATTGGTAATAAATTAAATATTAATAAATATAAATTATAATATATATATTTATCTTGATTTATAAAAAAAAATAGTATTATTTGAAAGATTGGTCCCATTATTGTTACTAACAATTCTTTAATAATATTACTATTTATTTTTTTATTAAATATGGTTAAAGCTCCAAGTGGTAGAATAATAACTTTTTCTACCTTATATTTTACTATTAAGCCCATTATTATATGTCCTAATTCATGAAATAATGTAATTGATAATAAGAAGATAAATATCTTAAATTGCCCTATTAAAATAGAAATAATAAATGATAATATAAAAGGAATACTTAATTTAAATATATTTATCACTTTCAATAAATTTACCTTCTTTTTCTAATACTATATAAAGTGATTCTTCATTTACCTCACCTATTAAAATACCAGATTCTATATAATCATATAATTCTACAGCACTACTTTTTAAATTACCATACCATGTATCTATACCATCTATTTGTTGGACAATAACTACCTTACCATATCCTTCTTTTTCTCCTACAAAAACTACTAGTCCACTTTTTATAGAAGGAACTAAATATGATTTATCTACTTTTAATACTACTCCATCTAAATATTTATTTTTAGATTTATATTCTAGTTTTTGACTAAATACTGGTTCTACTTTAAATAGATTTTCAAAAGGAAGAAACTCACTAAAATATTTACTATATTTATTCATGTATTTACTGATATTTAAATTATCAGTAAATACATATTTTTTTATTTTCTTATCTAAATATTTAGAAGATTTAGACATAATTAAAACGGTTAAAGTAATAATAATAGATATTAATGTTTTAATGATTAATTTATTACTAATATTTTTTTTAATACTTTTAGTTTTATTTGGACTTTTTCTTTTTTTACTTTTAAATCTAATTAGTTCTTCTTCCATATTTTCACCTATTTAATAGTATTCGCTTAGAAAAAAAATATACTATTAAAAAGATAAAATAATTTATTAATACAAATTTAATAAAATAAATATAATCAAAGATTATTTTATTATACATAAAGAATATTAAATAATTTATTAAAAAGTATAATATTATACTAATTATTTCTTTAATATATATATTTATATTAATCTTTCTAATTATCAATATTATTATTAAAGTAATTAATGTATTTAAACCTATTATACTAGTAAAAATAATATCATA
>DAOPJC010000036.1:0-9853 GCA_035399485.1 Bacilli bacterium | reverse complement strand
GTATGTATTATTGCAGTACCAACTATTGATAAAATAAATGTACTTACAAACATAATATATGAATTAGAATTTAAAGCATATATGTAATTTTTATCAACATCTATCATTGCAGATTGTTGTGTTAATACTGATAAAATTATTTCATCATTATTCATAACAAATCCTGTACCATAACCAATAGTTATTCCTACAAACATTGTTATAATACCTAGTAAAGGTTTCTTACCTAATATTTGATATAAAACTGCTACAAAAGGTAATAAGAAAATATAACTATATTCTCCTATAAATGAACTTGCAATACCTAACATTAATATTATAAATGTTAACATTTTTGAATTTACTTTTTTAAATCTAGAAAAAATAGCTTTAAATAAACCACTTGCTTCACCAATACTAATTGTTATTAAAGATATAATTAATAATACTAATGGTTCAAATGCTTGAAAATTTGTTACCACATTAGTAAATATATATTTAATACCATCTTTTGTTAAGATATTATTAACTGTTGTTAACGAAGTTTCTAGTGATCCATTTACTATGGTTGTTTTATTTGCTGTTATACCTAATAATGAAAATATTGAACTTAATATTATTATTATAAATGTCATTATCATTATTGTAATAACAGGGCCTAACATTTTCTTTTTATTCTTCTTCTTATTAAACATAATTACCTCCTAAAAGTTGATAACCTTTTTAAGTTTTTTATTAAAATCAACACGTGGAATCATAATACTTCTTCCACAGTTTAAACATTTAATTTTTATATCTGCACCAACTCTTATTATTTCCCATTCATTAGCTCCACATGGATGCTCTTTTTTCATTATTACTTTACTACCTAATTTATATTCTTTATCCATTATGTACCACCATTTGTGGGAAAGGTATCTCTATATTATTCTTATCTAATTCAATTTTTACTGCTTTTAAAACTTTACGTTGTATTTCATATTGCTTCATTGCTTCTGTTAAACATGTAATTCTATATACTACAGCTGAATCACCTAATTCTTGAACACCCAATAATTCAAGAGGCCCTTTTAAATTATCTAACTCTTTTGTTAAATCTTCACATAATTTTGTTAATACTGTCTCAACTTTTTTTACCTCGGCATCATATGAAACAGCTACATCTATAATAGCAAGATTATCAGTTAAACTATAATTAATTATATTTTGAACATTATGATTTGCAATTATTTTTATTTCACCAGTATATGATTTTATTCTTGTAGATTTTAAACTTAGATATATTACTTCGCCTTTAAAACCATCTACACTTATTGTATCGCCAATTCTATATTGGCCTTCTAATATTATTGATACTCCAGCAATAAAATCTTTTAAAATGTCTTGCATTGCTAAAGCAGCAACTGCTGCAAATACACCTAATGAAGCTAATAATGATTTTATATTAATACCATATATATCTAATATCATCATTAAAGCCACTGCTATTATAAATATTTTAAATGTATTTATAAATAACATTGCAATTGTTTTTTGTCTTTTATCATCTTTTAAATGAACTCTCTTTTTAAAAGTTTTTAAAATTATTTTTTTAATTATTGTATAAACTAAAAATGAAATTAAAACTATTAACACAGGAGCTATAACTTCTTTTCTTAGTATTTTTTCCATAAACTACTCCTTTATTTCTAAAATTTCAAGTATTCTATTTAAATCATTTACATTATTAAAATTAATTTCTATTTTATTATCTTTAATACGTACTCTTGCATCCAATTTTTCACTCATTAATTCTTCAACATATTTATACTCTGTAGAAGTTTCATTTCTTTTACGTTCATTCTTTACTTTTTTAGCTTTTTTAATTGCCATTATTTCTAATTCATGAACTGGCAAATTTTCTTTTAATATTTTGTTTGCCATTTCCATCATTTCTGTTTCTGATTCTAATTTACTTAATACCCTTGCATGACTCATAGAAATTTCTTGCTTGATTATCATTTGTTGTATAGCATCAGGTAATCTTAATAAACCTAATATATTGGTAATATGGCTTCTACTTTTACCAACTTTTTTAGCTAAATCTTCTTGAGTCATATTTAATTTATCTATCATTGATTTATATGCAACTGCTTCTTCTATTGAACTTAAATTTTCTCTTTGTAAATTTTCTAGTAAAGCAATTTCCATCATTTGTTCATCTGTAAAATTTCTAACTATTGCAGGTATTTTTGCTTTTCCAGCTAATTTAGACGCTCTAAATCTTCTTTCACCAGCAATTATTTCATAACCCTTAATACTTTTTTTTACTATTATTGGTTGGAAAACACCATGTTCTTTGATTGATTCTGCTAATTCATTTAATTTATCATCAGCAAAAGTTTTTCTTGGTTGATATGGATTTGGTCTCAATTCATCTAATGAAATTTCAATTATCTCTTCACTTGATGCATTATCATATATTTGCTTTTCTATACTTGTTAAATCTAAATTTTCATTATTGAATAGTTGTTCTAAACCCATTCCTAATGCTCTTTTTCTAGTTTCCATTTCTTGAAATCACTTCCTTAGCTAAGCTTAAATATGCTTCAGCTCCTCTATTATTTGGAGCATAATATACTATTGGTTTACCATGACTTGGAGCCTCTGATAATTTTACTAAACGAGGAATTATTGTATCATAAACTCTCTCTTTGAAATATCCTCTTATATCTTCTACAACTTCTAGTCCTAAACATGTACGACTATCAAGCATTGTAAGTAATACACCTTCAATATCTAAATGTGGATTTAAATTCTTTTGCGCTAATAATATTGTATTAACTAATTGAGCAATTCCCTCTAATGCAAAGAATTCACATTGTACTGGAATTATTACTGAGTTTGCTGCAGTTAAAGCATTTGTAGTCAATATGCCTAAACTTGGAGGACAATCAATAATAACATAATCATATATTTGGGCAGCTTGATCTAAATATTTTTTTAATTGACCACCCTTATTTGTAATTAAATTTTGACGAACCATTTCTGTAAGTTCAGTTTCAATACCAGCTAAATTAATAGTGGCAGGTAATAAATATAAATTTTTAAATTTTGTTTTAATAGCAGTTTGCTCTAATGTAGAACGATCTAACATTAATTCATATATACTATTTTCATATTCACTCTTAGTTATTCCTAATCCAGTCGTACTATTTCCTTGTGGATCTAAATCTACTAATAATACTCTTCTTTTAAGAATTCCCAAAGAAGCTGCTAAATTTATACTAGATGTAGTTTTACCTACACCACCTTTTTGATTTACTAATGCTATTATTTTCCCCATCTTATCACCATCTCTAATTTTAATACATTACATGTAATTTTATTTTAACATATTTTGCTCTTAATTAATAGTATTTTAAGCACTTATATTTAAAAAAAGAGGCTATGCCTCTTCTTCATTTATTTTATCAATTAATTCTTTTTTTGATAATTTTGAAACACTTTTTATACCTTTTTCACGAGCTATAGATTTTAATTCTTCAACTGTTAAATCTTCTAAAGATGCTTCTTTGAAGTCACTTTTATCTATTTCACCATCTTCATCAGGCATACATCCATTTTTTACTAAATAATCTATTTGTTCTTTAGTAATTGTTTCATTTTCTAATAAAGAATTTGCTATTAAATCTAACAAGTCTTTATTTTCTTTTAATATCTTTTGAGTTCTCTTATAACATTCATCTATAATTTTTCTCATTTCTTCATCTATTTCAAAAGCAACTTGGCTTGAAAAATTACGACTTTTATTATAATCTCTACCTAAGAATACACTTGATTCTTGATGTTCAAATTGAACTGGTCCTAATTCACTCATACCATATTCTGTTACCATAGCACGAGCTATTTTAGTAGCTTTTTCAAAATCATTATGCGCACCTGTTGTAATTTCATTAAACTTTATTTCTTCAGATACACGTCCACCAAGTAATCCACATATAGTTTCAAGTAATTCAGTTTTAGTAGATAAATATGTTTCTTCTTTTGGAAGCATTAAATTATATCCACCAGCTTCTCCACGAGGAACTATAGTTATTTTTTGTACCTCATTAGCACCATCTAGTTTTATTCCTAAAACTGCATGTCCTGCTTCATGATAAGCAACAACTCTTTTTTCTCTTTCAGTATATTTATGAGTTATTTTTGCTGGACCCATTAATACTCTATCATGTGCTTCATCTATTTCAGACATAGTAATTAATTTCTTGTTTCTTCTTACAGCTAATAGTGCTGCTTCATTTAACATGTTTTCTAAGTCAGCACCACTCATACCAACAGTTCTTTTTGCTATATTTTTGAAGTTAACTTGTGCAGAGAATTTCTTTCCTCTTGCATGAACTCCTAATATTTCTTCTCTACCTTTAATATCAGGTAAATTTACTGTTATTTGTCTATCAAATCTTCCTGGTCTTAATAAGGCTGGATCTAATACATCTGGTCTATTTGTTGCAGCAATTATTATAATTCCTTCATTAGCACCAAAACCATCCATTTCAGTTAATAATTGGTTTAATGTTTGTTCACGTTCATCGTGTCCGCCACCAATACCTGATCCTCTTTGTCTACCAACAGCATCTATTTCATCAATAAAGATTAAACATGGAGCTGTTTGTTTTGCTTGTTTAAACATATCTCTAACACGAGATGCACCTACACCAACAAATAATTCAACAAATTCAGAACCACTTATAAAATAAAATGGTACATTAGCTTCACCAGCTACAGATCTAGCAAGTAAAGTTTTACCTGTTCCTGGAGGGCCAAATAATAATACACCTTTTGGTATTCTTGCTCCCATATCTTGGAACTTTTTAGGATTTTTTAAAAAATCTATTAACTCTTTAACTTCTTCTTTTTCTTCAGTTAATCCTGCAACATCATCAAATACAACTTTGTTTTGACCATTACTTAATCTAGCACGGCTTCTTCCAAAATCCATTGATTTATTTGCTCCACCCATTTGTTTTGTTAAGAAATAGAAGGCAAAGCCTAATAATAATAACATAGGTAAAACATTAATTAAAAATTGTAGAAGTGCTCCTGAACTAGGATCAGCTTGTGTTACTAATTTAAAATCTTGTTTTTTAGCACTTTCAAGTATAATAGCAACTGATTCATCAGATAATGGAATTCTTAAATAATAAGATTCATTTTTCTTATACTTTTTAAAAGTACCGGTAACTTTATAAACTCCAGCATTTCTTTGAGGAGTTAAAATTATTTCTTTGATTTCACCCTTATTCATAGCTTTTTCAAATTCATTATAATTTAGAATATTTACTTTTTTATTTAAAGCATCCATAAAATAAGTTATACTTATTATTACTAAAAATAAAAATACATAAGGTAAAATACTTCTTTGAATTGCTTTTTTCTTCATAATCAAATTTCCTCCTTAATAATACCTTAGTATTATATCATAATTTTCTTCTTTTGTTCTATCAAATTTACTTTTCTTTAAACCTGGTAACCAAACGATTTCATTATTACTATCAACAACTATTGGCCATTGTTTTCTTTCATGAAGTGGAATTTTACAATCAGTAAGAATATCATTAATTTTTTTAGTACCATTCATACCTCTTACTGTCATTTTATCACCATCTTTTTTTGTTCTTACATATAATGGTAATTTGATTTCTTTAGAATTTAATTTACACATATAATTACTAGTATTATCTATAGAATCCACATACTCAATATTTTTATTATTAGGTAATAAAACATTAGTTACTAATTTTAAATTATATTCTTCTAACTTATTATTAATATCAAAATATAATTTATTATATTCTTTTATTACCTTAATTTCATTAGGTAACTGAATATAAGAATTAGTTTTATTTGAATCGATTAATTCAAATATTAATTCTAAATGTTTATCATTTAACAAAGAAATATCTTCATCATATATTATCTCTAATATTTTATATAATATTTCTTTTTTAATTAATTTTTCTTCATTATTAAATATATCCAACTCTATTTCGTTATCTTTATATATTTTATTAAATTTTTCTTCTACAACTTTTTTTATATAATCATTATATTCTAATAATGTATTACTATATTTAACAAATTTCTTTTGGACATTTATTTCTTCTTTTTTTAATTCAGGCAAAATATATTTACGATATCTATTTCTTGTATGGTCATCTAAATAATTAGTATTATCAATATAATATTTAATATTATTATCTTCATTATATTTAATTATCTCTTCTTTTGATAAATATATTAATGGTCTTACTATCTTATAAAAACTTCTTTCTGAGGTTCTAGCAAATCCACTATATCCTTTTAATGATGATCCTCTTACTATTTTCATTAATATAGTTTCTATCAAATCATCACCATGATGAGCGGTAAATAAGAATTTGGCATTATATTTTTTTAATAATTTTTCAAAAAAATTATATCTTTTATTTCTTGCTTCATTTTCAAAATTATTTTCAGAATATTTATCAATAATCATCTTTTCAAAAATTACATTATTCTCTTTACAATATGTTTCTAAATAATTTTGCTCTTCTATTTGGCCTTGTCTACCAGTATTATGATTTACATGTGCACATACAATGTTCACATTTTTTTCTTTACCATATCTTTTTAATAAGTCTAATAAAGCCATAGAATCTGGTCCACCAGATATTGCAAGTATTAAATAATCATTTTCTTTTATATTTAATTCATTATTAATAAAATTATAAGCTTCTTTCAAATTACCACCTTATTTCTATACTATTATTATCCTTCAAAAATTTGTTTGTTTTTGAAAATGGTTTACTTCCAAAAAATCCCCTACTAGCTGATAAAGGCGAAGGATGAGCACTTTCTATAATTAAATGTTTTTTATTTGTTATTAATTCTTTTTTCATACGAGCATTAGAACCCCATAATATAAATACTATTGGCGTTTCATTATTATTTAATACTTTTATTATCTCATCAGTAAATATTTCCCAACCCATATTCTTATGTGATAATGGTTTATCCATTTCTACTGTTAAAACTGTATTAAGCAATAATACTCCTTGCTTAGCCCAATCAGTTAAATCACTATTTGCTCTTTTAATACCTACATCATTTTCTAATTCCTTAAATATATTTCTTAGTGATGGGGGCATTTTTATATCATTTAATACTGAAAAAGCCAAGCCTTGTGCTTCATTGTATCCATGATAAGGATCTTGTCCTAAAATAACAACTCTTACATTTTTTAAATTTGTTAAAGCTAAAGCTTTAAAAATATTATTTTTAATAGGAAAAATCGTTTTATTATTATACTCATTATTAACAAATTTAACAAGTTTTAAAAAATATTCTTTTTTATATTCCTCTGCTAAAGCTATATCCCAATCATTATTTATAACATTCATATTTTATAAATTGTTTGCTATATCGGCAAAAACTTCAATTGGAATTTGCTCAGCTCTTACAGAAAGGTCCATATTATATTTTTTTAAAACTTCTTCTATTGTTTCTAAATTATATTGTTTTAAATTATTTCTCAAAGTTTTTCTTTTTTGAACAAAACTATCTCTTACTAATTTAAAGAATATTTTTTCATCGTTTACAATTGGCTTGTCATTTCTTTTATTAAATTCTAAAACTATACTATCGACATTTGGCTTAGGCATAAATACATTTCTACTAACATCTATAATTTTATTGATATCAAAGTAATATTTTAAAAAGATAGATAAAGAATTATAGTCTTTAGAGTTTGGATTTGCTTTAAATCTATCTCCTACTTCTTTTTGAACCATTACTACTATTTTATCTACATCTATTTTATCTTCAATTAATTTAGTAATAATAGGTGTAGTTATATAATATGGTAAATTTGCAATTACATAAAGTTTTTTATAATTATATTTTTTTATATCTTCTTCAACATTAGAATTTAAAAAATCTTTAAATACTATTTCAACATTATTATATCCTTTTAAATTTTCTTCTAAAATAGGTTTTAATGTGGTATCTATTTCATAACATAAAACTTTATTAGCTTTTTCAACTAATTTTGTAGTTAATGATCCGGCCCCTGGTCCTATTTCTATTACTAAAGAATCTTTTTCTATATTACATTTGTTTATTATATTATCAATTATATTTTTATCAATAATAAAGTTTTGACCAAAATTCTTTTTAAAATTAAACTTATTTTCACTTAATAAATCTTGCATTCTTTTTGGAGAATATTCCATATTACCACTCCCGTTTCACCTATTATATCATATTAAAAGAAAAAATGAAGATTTACCATCCCCATCTTTTTACACTAAAGTTTGTTTGTTTATTTGTAGTAAATTTTAAATTTGCTTCTGTTTTGAAAGCTACATCAATATGGATTGATCCATTATCATATGCTTTTCTCATAGAATATCCTGTATCCATAACTATTCCTAGTATTGGTGTTCCTAAATTCTTGTTTGTAATTTCTATAACAGTTCCACAAGGAAATTCACGCCAATCGGCTGCTAGTATTTGTAGATCACCAAATTGATCATCTTTATAATAATTACCTTGGGTATTAATACTATACCATTTGCCTGCTTTTGTCTTGCACGCAACGATACCTCTTCCATCACAGGTTGCACAGTCAGGACCATATGCAGTTACTATTCCAGTATAACTACCATATTTCCCTACACCAACTTCTACTACTTTATCTATTTTTTCTTTAAGTGTTTTATATATATTACCATTACCATCTGTATATGCTATTCCATCTTGTCCTTCAGTAATTACATTTGTTACACCACTTGGTACTTGTGAATTGTACTTAACAACTGTGTCATATTTTTGTATTGTATTAACTATACTAGAACTCTTTATCTTATCGATATTATTAATACCTATATTTTCTTTTTGTACTTGATATGTATTAAATAATGAATTTAATGACATAACTAAAAAACATACAAATTTTATAACAGTTTCAATTATAATTACATGCATATATTCACCTCATAATACATATATATTATACCAAATTCTATATATGCAAGTCAAATTCTAAAATTGCATTTTTGGTAGTTTTTTCAAGGACTTTTTCTAAGTCTATATTTTTAATTTTTGCTATTTCTTCTGCAACTAAAAGAATATTTTTAGGTTGATTTTCTGTACCTCTGAAAGGGACAGGTGCAAGATAAGGGCTATCTGTTTCTAATAATAAATCTTCTAATTCTAAACAATTTACCACTTCTTTTAATTTAACTCCATTTTTAAAAGTTAATACACCACCTATGCCAAATTTAGCACCTAATTTTTTAAATTCTAAAGCGCTTTCTTTGGAATAACTATAACAATGTAATACTATTTTGTTATCTTTTTTATACTCTTTTAAAATATCATAAGTGTCTTTTTGTGAATCTCTACTATGAACAACTATTGGCTTATTATATTTATTTGCTAACATAATTTGTTTAATAAAGTATTCTTTCTGTAAATCTTTTTTAAACTCATCACGATGATAATCTAAACCTATTTCACCAATTGCGACTATTTTAGGATTATTAATATTTTCCTCTATATATTTTATTGCTTCATTATTCATATCTTCATTCTCTTCTGGATGAATACCTATTGTTCCATATATATTATTATACTTTTCGATTAATTCTATTACTCTTTTATTAGTTTTAGTATTATATCCTGATGCAATCATAATATTATTTCCCATATTATTTATTACTAATTCTACATCTTTATATTCTTCTATATCTAAATGACAATGTGTATCTATCATCATATTATCACTCCCAATAAAAAAATTATACCATGTATTATATTGAACATAAAGATTTCTTATTTGTAAATTTGAAAT
>DAOPJC010000035.1:0-10423 GCA_035399485.1 Bacilli bacterium | reverse complement strand
AAATATTTATGGGTGATTCTGGATCAATGTTTTTAGGCTTTATAATTGCTGTAATTGCATTATTAGGATTTAAAAATGTAACAATGACATCTTTAATTATTCCATTCTTAGTATTAGCAATTCCAATACTAGATACATTATTTGCAATTGTAAGAAGGGTGTTAAAAGGTGAAAGCATATCAACACCTGATAAATTTCATATCCATCATCAACTATTAAAAAGAAATTTTTCACAAAGAACAACAGTATTAATAATATATTTTGTTGATATATTATTTGCTTTAGCATCTATAGTATATTTCTTAAGAGATAGAGTTTTAGGATACTTTATATATGGTTTCTTATTATTAATAGTATTAATATTTGTATTAAAAACAAATGTAGTATTTGATAATGAAACAAATTTCTTTATGAATAATATTCATCATGATAGTAAGAAAAAGAAAGAAAAAGTTAAAGAAAAGAAAAAAATAAAAAAGAATAAATAATAAAAAACAATCCATAATATTACTGGTGATATTATGGATTTTAATTATACTGAATTATTACAAACTACATATAGAGCATTAATATCTTTAGTAGTATTATTTTTAATAACTAAATTAATAGGTAAAAAACAAGTATCACAACTTAGTTTATTTGATTATGTAATAGGTATATCAATAGGTAATTTTGCAGCTGAGATGACAATTAATTTAGATTCTAATGAATTAAATGGAATACTTGCTGTAGTAATATTTGGAGTAATTGCATTCCTTGTATCAATATTAACTATGAAAAGTATGACATTAAGAAGATTTTTCTCTGGGACTCCAACTTTATTAATTCAAAATGGTAAGATAATGAAAAAAGGACTTAAAAAAGTAAAATTTGATATTAATGATCTTTTAGAAGTAGCAAGATGTAATGGATATTTTGATATTAGTGAAATAGAATTTGCTTTAATGGAAGCAAATGGAGAAGTAAGTTTTTTACCTAAGACTATTAATAGGCCAATTACAATTAAAGATATGAAATTAAAACCTAATAAAGATAGTTTAGTTGCTAATGTAATAATAGATAAAAAAATAATGTTAAATAATTTAAAAAATATGGGTAAAGATATTACATGGATAGAACATGAATTAAGTGTTAGTGGTAGTAAATTGGAAGATATTTTATTAGCAACTTTAGATGTTAGCGACAAATTAACTATATATGAAGAAAAAAATAATGAAAAGATAAAGAATATTTTAGAATAATATTCTTTTTTTTAACAAAATATGATATAATTGCTAATGAAGAAGAAGTATAAAAAATAAGGAGAATTATTATGATTGATTTTATTAACATTACAAAAATTTTAGAAGTAATAAAAAATTATAAAGTCGATAAGACAGCAAGATTTAAAACTGGTTTTGCTTCTATTGATAGACCTTGGGATAAAAATAAAACCGAAATAAAATTACCTGATTCTAATATATATGATGGTTTAATGAATAGAAAATATTTTAAAGTTGGAAATACTATAGCAAAATGCCATGAAGATATATTAACAAAACAAAGTTTTGAAGCCGAAGTTGAAAAATATGCAAAATCATTTAAAGCAATTGGCGTAAAAAAAGGTGAGATTGTTCCAATTTGCATGCAACCATGTAATGAAGCAATTATTGTTTTCTTTGCTTTAAATAGAATAGGAGCAATTTCTACATTTTTAAATTCAACTTCTAGCAAAGAAGAAATAGATTTATATATAAACAAATATAATGCTAGTAATATTGTTTTATCAAGTAAGTACGCAAATGAAGCAAATGATATAGCAAAATATTCAAATATAAATAAAGCATTAGTTATTTCACCAAAAGATTCTTTCAAAAAAGGAATGAATATATCTGAATTTACGAAAGAATACATTGATTCATTTGATAAAAAAATAAATGAAGATAATAGAGTAGTTGGTTTGAATACATTTAAGAAGTATAGTGATATGTATAATGGAAAATTAGATGATATTGGAAAAGGTTCTGATATAGCATGTATTACATATACAAGTGGTTCTACTGGTGAACCTAAATCAGTTGTATTAACAAATGAAAATGTAATGGCAGAAATGCTTTCAATTAAAAAAACAACTCATATGGATATAGGACCAAATGGTAATTCTTTACAAGTAGTGCCTTTTAATTATCCATATGGATTCTTAATTTCTACATTATTTCCTATATTTGTAGGAAAAACTGCAGCCTTGACTCCTATGATAACATTAAAGACTATATTTAAATATTTAGAAATGTATAAACCTAAATATATTCAAGCAATTCCATCATTTTTTAAAGCTTTAATGAAAAATTATGACGAAAAAATGAGATATTTATGGTTTACTGTATCAGGCGGGGATACATATGATTTCTTTGCAAAAAAAGATAACAATAAATATTTTAAAGAACATGGTAGTCCAGCAAAGATAAAAGATGGATGTGGAACTGCAGAAGGTGGAGGTTGTATAACAACATCTGTAATCTTTGGTAAAGGTAATCCATATAGTGTTGGTAAACCTATTAAGGGTGTAAATATAAAAATAATTGATCCAGATACTGGTGAAGAGTTACCATATGGTAAAGTTGGTAAATTCTGCTTTTCTGGAAAAAATGTAATGAGTGGATATTATCAAGACGGAAAAGTAGTAGATGTAAGAGTAACAGATGAAAATGGTGTAAAATGGTTTTACACTGACACATATGCTCATATGAATTCCGATGGTTTCTTATTTCTCGATGGTAGAGATAGAAGATTCTTTATTACATATGATCAAGAAGGATCAGCATTTAAAGTTTATGGAGATTATGTTCAATCAATTGTAAAAGAATGCGACGATGTATTTGATTGCGCAGTTGTAAAGAAACCTGATGATACAAGGGAATTAGTTCCTAAAGCTTATGTAGTATTAAAAGATAATAAAGTAATGACAAAAGAAATTGCTGATAAAATATATGCAATTTGTATTAAAAAATTAAAAAGATGTGAAATTCCAGTTGAAATAGAACAAGTAGAAAGTATTCCTCTTACTAGGGCAGAAAAAAATGATTATGCTGCTCTTGAAAAAAAAGCACAAGAAGAATATAACGAAATTAATCAAACTAAATCAAGATAAAAAGGGTGATAACAATGATTGATGGTATTTTTTTACAAATATTTAGTTTATTATATTTGGGATTTATAATTGTTTTGTACTTTTCAAAAGAGAGAGTTCAGAATAAGGAAAATAAAATATATAAATCATTAATGATTTGTAATTTAATTGGATTATTTCTTCATATGATGTGTGCAATTGCCATACTAAATATGAATAAATTTCCTATATTATGTGAAGTGGTTACTAAGTCATATTTAATATATTTATTGTCATGGCTTACATTATTCACATTCTATATTTTTTCTATATCTTTAAATATGAACAAAAAGGATAAAATAATTTTATATGGATTATTTTGTACAATATATATTATTTTCCTAATATTAATATGTATTTATCCATTATATACTTTTTATGATAGTAATAGAATGTATACATATGGTCCAGGTGTTAATTTATTATATATTAACGCTTCAATATATGGTGTAATATGGATGATATGTATATTAGTTAATAGAAAATCTTTAAAATCTAAAAAATATATTCCATTAATGACGTTAATAATAGGTGGATCAGCAGTAATGTATATACAATTAAAATATCCATATTTATTATTAATGACTGCTTTTGAAACATTTGTAACTACAATGATGTATTATACAATTGAAAATCCAGATTTAAAAATGTTGGATCAACTCGAACTTGCAAAAACTCAAGCTGAACAAGCTAATAGAGCAAAAACAGAGTTTTTATCTAATATGAGTCATGAAATTAGAACACCATTAAATGCAATAGTAGGATTTAGTGAGTGCATAACAAAAGCAAATGATTTAGATAGTGCTAAAAATGATGCTAAAGATATAGTAATCGCATCAAATACATTATTAGATATTGTAAATGGTATTTTGGATATTTCAAAGATTGAAGCAGGTAAGATGGAAATTGTTGAAACTGATTATAGTTTAAAGGAAATAGGTACAAACATTGCTAAATTAATGATACCTAGAATTGGCGATAAACCTATTGAATTAAAAACAAATTTTGGTAGTGATCTTCCAGGAGTACTTCATGGTGATGGAGGAAAAATAAAACAAATCATAACTAATATACTTACAAATGCTATTAAGTATACTGAAAAAGGTTTTGTTACATTTAACATGAATTGTGTAAATGAAAAGGATCATTCAAAAATAATGATTTCCATTGAAGACACCGGTAGAGGAATTAAAGCTGAAAAAATAAATAGTTTATTTAATAAATTTGAAAGACTAGAAGAAGATAAAAATACAACATTGGAAGGAACAGGACTTGGACTAGCTATTACAAAACGTTTAGTTGAAATGATGGGTGGAAAAATAATTGTTCAAAGTAAATATGGTGAAGGTAGTAAATTTACTGTTTATATAATTCAAAAAATAGTTTCTATGCAAGAAAAAACGCAAACTCAAGTTGTATCAAATGAAACTAGTTTTGCAGGCAAAAAAGTATTAGTAGTAGATGATAATAAATTAAATATAAAAATTGCTTCTAGATTATTAAAAGAATATGAGTTAGAAATAGACGAAGCTGAAAGTGGATTCGAATGTATTGATAAAATTCATGCTGGTAAAAAATATGATATGATTTTTATGGATGATATGATGCCTAAAATGAGTGGTGTAGAAACATTTCATCAATTAAAAACAATTGATGGCTTTAATACTAAAACTATTGCTTTAACTGCTAATGCAATTGATGGTATGAAAGAAAAATACTTAAGTGAAGGATTTGATGATTATTTATCAAAACCAATCGATAAAAAAGAATTAAATAGAGTTTTAAATACTTATTTATCAAAAATTGCTGAAGAAAAAGAAGCACCAAGAGAAAATATATTTGAACCATTACCATCTTCAATTTTTACTATAACTGAGGATGATATGAAAGAAATAGATGAATTAATGCCTGATGAAGAAATAGAAAAAATTGAAAATGAACATGCTAAAGAATTAGCAGAAAATCAACCTATAGAACAACAACCTAAAGTAGAAGAAGTAAAAGTTGAACAACCAATATCTACACCAGTAGTAGAGGTACCTGTTACTACTAATGAACCAGTAGAAGATGAACCAATAATTATTAATATTGATGCAGAGATGACTACTACTGAAGTAAAAGAAGAGCCTATTGTAAATACGGCTAATAATAAAGGTAATAAAGATTTCTTAATTAATAACGATATTGATGTAGATGCTGGTTTAGAACTTCTTGGTGATATGGAAATGTATGAAGAAACACTTGATGGATTCTTAAATGAATCAATAGAGCGTTTACCAAAAATGGAAGAATATAAAAATAGCAATGATATGAAAAATTATGCTATATTAGCTCATGCAATGAAAAGTGATTCTAAATATTTAGGATTTAAAACATTAGCAACTTTATCATATGATCATGAATTAAAGGGAAAAGCTGATGATTCAGTTTATATAAAAGAACATTATGATGAATTAATGAATGAAGCTAATAGAATAATTAATATTGTAAAAGAATATTTAGGGAAGTAGATGGAAATCTACTTTTTCTTTACATAATTTACTTTTTATTATATAATAAATGGACAAATATGAGGTGATAGACTATGCAAAAATATTCTACTAGTGTAAGCAAATTAGTTAAAAAATCAGAATTGTATAATTATTTAGAATTAGATAAGAATTCAAAAGAAGAAATATTAAAAAAATTTGGTTTTGATATTTCTACAATTAATATTGATGAGTCTGAAATAACTTTAAAAATATCTGAAGATGTGGATTTAACAAAGATTAATCCTACAGTAATAAGATCATATTATGATGAAAATGATGTATTATCAGAAATAGTAAAAAAAGTACCTAATAAAAGTGAATTAGTTACTTTTGAAGGTGAAATATATGAACAATTAAATTTTAAATCATATACAGAAGCTTCTAAATTTGCTGATTTACATAATTATGGTTCTCATGTTTTTAAAGATACTGTTGCTTTAATTCATTTTAAAGGAATGGAATGGAATGATAAAAAAATAGAAGCTATAAAAAATATGCAAGAATTAACTAAAAGAAATAATGGTGTAATAAGTGAAAGAAGTCATGAAATATTACTTTCTGATTTGAGAAAAGCATTAGAAACAAAAGAATTTTATGTAGTAAAGAATAATAGATACTACAATATTTATTTTGGTAGTGTTCCTTTTATAGAAATATCTTCTAAAAAGAATGGCTTTTCAATTAAAGAAATTGACAATATTATTCATTGCTTAGAATATGAAAGCCCTGATAAAGGATATTTTAGTCTATATGCTAGAGATGCTTTAAAACTTTTAAGAACAAATTTATTAAATAGAGGATATAATCCTAAAACTGAATTTATTGATATAGATTCTATGGAAACATATATTGATAGTATTACTTCTGTTGATACTGCTGATAATGATATATATTTAAAACTAAAAGTTATTTCAAATGTACCTTCATTATTAATTGATGCAGAAGAACAATTTGATGTATCTAATGAAGTAGCTAAGGTATATACAAAAAAACTTAATAATAATTAGTGTAAACTAAATAGTACAATTCTTTACATTGTACTATTTTTTATTTATAATTAATATAGTAGGTGATTATATGAAAAGACACTTTTGTGCTTCAATTTTTATTATTGATCCAGAAAATAAAAAAATCTTATTAGTTAAGCATAAAAAGTTTAATAAATGGGTACAGCCAGGTGGTCATATAGAAAATGAAGAAACTCCTGAAGAAGCAGCTTTAAGAGAAGCATATGAAGAAACAGGATTAAGAATTGACTTAGTAGGAGATAGATTTCCGAGAGAAAGTGATTTTATTAAACCATTAGGAATACAAAAGAATATTAATGATAAAGGAGATTTACATATTGATATTATATATGTAGGTGTTCCAAGAAAAGACTATATAGAGATTTATGATAAAGAAGAAAGCTATGCAATTAAGTGGTTTTCACGAGGCGAATTAGAACATTATGATGTTTTTCCTGATATAAAAATTACATTTGATTATATATTGAAAGATGTCATTAGATAGGGGTATTTTATGAGTGAGATATTAGTAAATATAGTATTACCAGTTTTATCAATCTTAATTCCAGTTTTTGTTACTTTATATACAGTAGATAATAGAATAAAAGCTCAAAATAAAGAGAATCATCAACCATATGTTGTATTAGAAAGAGTTGATGATATAGATAAATTAAATGAGTTTGCTTATTATTTAACACCAATAGGAAAAAACTATTTAAAGAATAGTAGTAATGTAGATTATGAAAACTTAAAAAGTGAAAATGATATAGTAGTTAAATTAATATTAAATAATATTGGATATGGAGTAGCCACTAATATTAAGTTTTATGATTTATTTACTGGATTACAAATACATGGAACTCAAGCAAGTAATGAATCACAAAATCAAAAATTATTTACAACATTAGATATGGAAGCTACTGAAGAAAAATCAGTTCAAGCAAGAATAATTAATTTAGTAGAAAATAATAATGAAGATTATATAAGAATATTATGTGTATATCGTGATTTAAATCAAAATATATATGATTTTATTATTAGTATTAATGCTAAAAAGAATAATCATTATGATTTCTTTGCATATCAACCATCAAGTAAGAGTTATTCAAATTTTAAAAATGAGAATAATAAACAATATAAGAGAATTATAAAAAGTTATAAAGAAAGAAAGTAATATAAATTACTTTCTTTTTATTATTTCATTAAATAATTTTTTAGCTTTAGTTTTTTTGTTACTTAAGAGTAATATAACAACTATTCCTAGTCCTGCACCAATATATATATAATCAATAGTAGTTAATTCTTCTTCACTATTATTACTCCACATATTTAATTTATTAGCTTTAGCTTCTTTTTCTACTTCTTGTAAGTGAGGAGTATAATCATAATCTCCATATAGATATTTAGTTTCCGCTAATCCTTCTTTTAATAATTCTTCTTGAAGTAATTTTCCATCAACCCATACCCATACAAGGTCACGATTATATTTATCCTTTTTTTCACTATTTTCATCATATTCAAGTACTATCTTTTTAGCATTCTTTAAAGCATTACATGTATATTCACTTGCTTCTTTACCATATTCTTCTTTTTTAGTAGTTGATTCAGGAGTATTAATTGCTAAGAATCTAGCTTTAATTACTTCCTTTTTGACATTAAACCAAGCTGTATCACCATCAACACATTTATTTAAAGTAGCATTTACTTTTTCTTTAGCATATACACTATTAACATTTATAAATAATACTAGTAAACCTAATATAATTAATCTTATTTTTTTCATTCTACCACCATTAACATTATATATGATAGATTAGATTTTGACAAATAAAATATTGATTATTAGTGTTTATTAAAATTTTCTTTACATTAAAGTAAAAAATATGATATAATATGGCGGTTGAGAAAGAAGTGTATTTATGAAGAAAATAAAGAATATAGCAATTATTGCTCACGTTGACCACGGTAAAACATCTTTAGTAGATAAACTATTAAAAATGTCAGGAACTTTTAGAGAGAACGAAGAAGTTGCTGAAAGAGTTATGGATTCTAACGATATTGAACGTGAAAGGGGTATTACAATTTTAGCTAAAACAACAGCTATAAATTATAAAGATACACGTATTAATATACTTGATACTCCAGGACATGCTGATTTTGGTGGAGAAGTAGAAAGAATCATGAATATGGTTGATGGCGTATTACTTGTAGTAGATGCATACGAAGGTACAATGCCACAAACTAGATTCGTATTAAAGAAAGCTTTAGAAGCAGGAGTTACTCCAATTGTTGTAGTAAACAAAATTGATAAACCAACTGCTAGACCAAAAGAAGTAGTAGATGAAGTATTAGATTTATTTATAGAATTAGGTGCTGATTTAGATCAATTAGACTTCCCTGTAGTTTATTGTTCTGCAATAAATGGTACATGTAGTTTAGATCCTGAAATTTCTACTCAAAAAGAAACAATGGATCCAATTTTTGATTTAATTCTAGAACATATACCAAGTCCTAGTGTAGGAGAAGGTAGTTTACAATTCCAACCAGCTTTATTAGATTACAACGATTTCGTTGGAAGAATTGGTATTGGACTTGTTAAAAGAGGAAAAGTAGAAGTAAATCAAATGGTTTCATGTGTTAGATTAGATGGATCAATCAAACAATTTAGAATTCAAAAAATGTTCGGATTTATAGGTTTAAAACGTGTTGAAATAACAAATGCAGAAGCAGGAGATATTATCGCAATTGCTGGTTTACCAGATATTGAAGTAGGAGAAACTGTATGTGAAATAGGTAAAGAAGATGCATTACCAAAATTACGTATTGATGAACCAACTTTACAAATGACATTTGCTACTAATAGTAGTCCATTTGCTGGTAGAGAAGGTAAAATATTAACTGCAAGTAAAATTCAAGAAAGATTATTTAAAGAAACTGAAAGAGATGTATCTTTAAAAGTTGAAAAAGGTGAAGGTAATGAATCATGGATTGTTTCAGGACGTGGTGAATTGCATTTATCAATTTTAATTGAAAATATGCGTAGAGAAGGATTTGAATTACAAGTTTCAAAACCACAAGTTATTAAAAAAGAAATAGATGGTGTTAAATGTGAACCATTTGAAGAATTACAAATAGATTTACCAGATGAATATGTTGGTGGAGTAATAGAAGCTTTAGGTAGACGTGAAGCTAATATGGAACATATGAGTAATTCAAATGGACAAACAAGAATACTATATACAATCCCATCTCGTGGATTAATTGGATTCTCTACAGATTTTATGACTTTAACAAAAGGTTATGGTATGATGAGTCATACTTATAAGGAATATAGACCACTTGCTGGTGAAACTGTTGGAGAAAGAAAATTAGGTGTATTAGTTTCTATGGAAAATGGTTCAGCTACAACTTATTCTTTAGGACAATTAGAAGATCGTGGTGTTATGTTTATTGAACCAGGTGCTGAAGTTTATGAAGGTATGATAGTTGGTGAACATAGTCATGATAATGATATAGTTGTTAATGTTATTAAAGGTAAGAACTTGACAAATACAAGAACTTCTAGTAAAGATCATACTGTTGTATTAAAAAGACCTAAAGTATTCACTCTTGAAGGAGCTTTAGATTATATCAATAGTGATGAATTAGTAGAAGTAACACCTGTCGCTTTCCGTTTACGTAAAAAGTATTTAACAGAACAAGAAAGAAAGAGAAATCACTAAGATTTTTCTTTTTTT
>DAOPJC010000034.1:0-10543 GCA_035399485.1 Bacilli bacterium | reverse complement strand
ATAATACATACAGTATTAGATAAGAAAATACCAAAGAGTGAAATAATTGAAGAAGAAGAGATAATAATATCTAATAAAGCTTTATTTTATAGTAATATTGCTTTCTTAGTTATGATATTAATTGTTATTTATATGATAATTCCAGGATTAGGGTCTTCAGGAATATTACTAGGTGACGGGAATTCATATATTGAACAACTTTTAGGAAATACTTCACCATTTTATATGGGATTCACATTTATTCTATTAGGAATAACTATGGTATGTGGATTTATATATGGATATTTATCAGGAAATATTAAAAATAGTAATGAATATAGTGTTGCCCTTTCAAAGAATTTTGAAGGCTTAGGATATTTATTTGTTTTATTATTTTTCACATCACAAATGTTAGGAATAATTGAATGGTCTAATTTAGGTACAGTAATTGCCGCTAAATTTGTATCAGTACTAAGTACATTATCATTTACCGGTATTCCGTTAATAATAACATTCTTTGTCGTAATAGTATTAATATCAATATTATTACCATCAATAAGTGCAAAATGGACTATAGTAGCTCCATTATCTGTCCCATTGTTGATGAGAGCAAATGTTACTCCAAGTTTTGCTCAATTTATGTTTAGAGCGGCAGATGGAGTAGGTAAATCATTTTCTCCATTGTTTGTGTACTTTATAATAATGTTGGCAATATTAGAAAAATATAATACTAAAGAAAATAATAAAATTACAGTATTTGGTATATTAAAGACTATTCTTCCTACAGTATTGTTATTTGCAGGATTATGGCTTTTAATAATATTATGTTGGTATTTAATTGGTATTCCAACTGGTCCTGGAGTATATTCAACTTTTTAAAAGATGAGGAATCATCTTTTTGTTTTAAATTATTTTTATTATGATATAATATTTTAGAAATGAGGAATTAATATGAGTTTAACAGCTGGAATAGTGGGATTACCAAATGTAGGTAAATCAACTTTATTTAATGCCATAACAAAGAAAAATATATTAGCGGCTAATTATCCATTTGCGACTATTGACCCAAATGTAGGAGTAGTTACAGTACCAGATAAAAGATTAGAATTTTTAGAGAATTTATATTTACCTAAAAGTTTAGTTCCAACCGCTTATGAATTTACTGATATTGCAGGATTAGTAAAGGGTGCTTCAAGTGGTGAAGGTTTAGGAAATAAATTTTTATCACATATTAGAGAAGTAGATGCAATTGTAGAAGTGATTAGATGCTTTGAAGATAATAATATTATTCATGTAGAAAATACTGTTGATCCAATAAGAGATATAGAAATAATTAATATTGAATTAGTTTTAGCAGACTTAGAAGTTGTTGAAAACAGAATTAATCGAATTGGTAAAAAAGCTAGTATGACAAAAGATAAAGATGCTCAAAAAGAAATAGAATTAATGAATAAAGTTCATGATGCATTAATGCAAAATATTTCTTTACGAAAATTAGATTTTGATGAAGAAGAATTAAAAATAATAAGCCCATTTAATTTTTTAACACTAAAACCTATAATATATATGGCTAATATAAGTGAAGATGATTTAATTAATGATGGAAATAAATATGTAGATATGGTAAGAGGATATGTAGAAGCAGAGAATTGCTCTGTAATAACTGTATGTGCAAAAATAGAATCTGAATTAAGTGAATTGTCAGATGAAGATAAATTAGAATTTTTAACTGAATTAGGAATAAAAGAAAGTGGACTTGATAAATTAATATATGCCACTTATGATTTATTAGGATTGGCAACATATTTTACAGCAGGTAGTGATGAATGCAGAGCTTGGACTTTTAAAAAAGGAATGAAAGCGCCAGAATGTGCAGGTATTATTCATAGTGATTTTGAACGAGGATTCATACGAGCAGAAATTATGAGTTATACAGATTTAGAAAAATATGGCGATGAAAAAGCAGTTCGTGAAGCAGGAAGAATGCGCTTAGAAGGAAAAGAATACGAAATGCAAGATGGAGATATATGTCATTTTAGATTTAATGTTTAATATAGACAATTTAAGTAATAATAATATTAGGTGATATTATGTATTATTTAAATTGTTTTTTTATCTATTCAATAATAGGATTTTTATTAGAAACAGGATATGCACTTATAAATAAAAGTGGTTTTAATAGTGGAATCTTATATGGTCCTTGGACACCAATATATGGAATAGGTACAGTATTAATATTAGTATTGTCCCATTATTTTTTTATGAATCTACATATGCCTAGATGGATAGAAACTATAATAGTATTTTTTATTGTTGGAATTTTTTTATCGTGCATTGAATTAATAGGAGGAATATTGATAGAAAAAAATTTTCATCTAATTTTTTGGGATTATTCCAAACATAAATATCATATAGGTACATATATTTCATTAGAGATGACAGCAATATGGGGATTACTTACAGTTATCTTTATATATGTAATTAATCCCTTACTATCTAAATTAATAGAAAAGATTCCTTGGTATATATCAATATTTGCAGTTGTAATGATGTTAGCGGATTTTGTAATAACATTTATAAATAAAATAAGAAGGTAAAAAATATTTACAAATATAATAAAGTTTGCTATAATCAATTACGAGTATTAATTTACTCCTTGCTTCAAACGAAGCCAATAGACCATAAGGAGGTGTGAAAATGAGAAATTATGAAATTATGTTTATCGTTAGACCAACTTTAACAGAAGATGAAATCAAAACTGTTGGAAAAAACTTTGAAAAAGTTTTAACTGATAATGGTGCTAAGATTACTAATTACAAAGAATTAGGTCAAAAAGAATTAGCTTATGAAATTAATGACTTTAATACTGGATATTATTTCTTAATAAATTTAGAATCAAGTGATGATAAAGCTATTAAAGAATTTGACCGTCTTGCTTTAATCAGTAAAGATGTCGTTCGTCATTTAATTACTAAATTAGAAGATTAAGAGGTGTTACATGAATAAAGTATGTTTAATTGGTAGATTAACTACTAAACCAGAACTAAGAACAACTAGTAATAACTTATCAACAACTAGATTTACTTTAGCTGTTAATAGAAACTTTGCTAATGCTCAAGGTGAAAGAGAAGCTGATTTTATAACAATCGTAGCTTGGAGAAAACAAGCTGAAAATATTTGTCAATATTTAGACAAAGGTAGTTTAGTATCAGTTGAAGGAAGAATTCAAACAGGAAGTTTTGATGATAAAGATGGTAATAAGAGATATACTACAGAAGTAATTGCAGATCAAGTAAACTTTTTAGAAAGTAAAAGTCAAAGAGCTCAATCTTCAAATAGTGGTCAATCTAATGGACCAAGTCCTTATGATTATCAAAATACTACTCCAACAAATCAAGTTAATGTTGATAATGATCCGTTTGCTGATTTTGGTGATAGTGTTTCAATAGATGATAACTTCTTAGACTAAAAGGAGGATAAACATGGCAGAATTTTATAGAAAAAAGAAAAAAATATGTCAAATGTGTGCAGGAAAAACTGTAGATTATAAAGATGTAGAAATCATGAAAAAGTATATTAGTGGTGATAAAGGTAAAATATTACCAAGAAGAATCACTGGTGCTTGTTCAAAACATCAAAGACATATAGCAAATGAAGTTAAAAAAGCAAGATTTATGGCTTTAATACCATTTGTTAAATAAATTTAATAAAACAAAAAATCAATCATTTAATTATGATTGATTTTTTTTATTTATTTTTCAAAAAACCCTTGCATTTTCAATAGTTTTCTAGTATACTTTTGTATGTGTGGCATGCGAGGATGTGTGAGGTTGCCGATACACCAGGTTAAGTTGTAAAATAAATTAACCAAAAAATCGGGTTTTCACATGGAGCAAGTCTATACTGGATATAGACGAAAGGAGGATACGATATGTCTAAAACTAAAGTTCGTATCAAATTAAAAGCATTTGAACACAAAAGTTTAGATGCTGCATGTGCGAAAATTGTTGAGACAGTTAAAAGAACTGGTGGTCAAGTAAGTGGTCCAATCCCATTACCAACAGAAGTTGAAAAAATTACAATTCTTAGAGCTGTTCATAAATACAAAGATTCACGTGAACAATTTGAAAAAAGAATACATAAAAGACTTATTGATATCATAAACCCAAGTAAGGAGACTATAGATGCATTAACTCATCTAGAAATTCCAAGTGGTGTAGATATTCAAATTAATTATTAATCATAGGAGGAAAGAAATATGGTAAAAGGAATCTTAGGTCGTAAAATTGGAATGACTCAAGTATTTACAAAATCTGGTAAATTAGTACCTGTTACTGTTATTCAAGTAGGTAAAAATATTGTTACACAAATTAAAACTACTGAAAATGATGGTTATGATGCTGTTCAATTAGGTTTTGATGATGCTAAAGAAAAAAATACGACAAAAGCTTCTATTGGTCATACCAATAAAGCTAATACAACACCTAAGCGCTTCTTTAAAGAAATCAGAGGTGTAGATGTTAACAACTATACATTAGGAGCTGAAATTACTGCTGATGTATTTACTGAAGGAGAAGTTGTTGACGTAACTGGAATCACAAAAGGTCATGGATTCCAAGGCGTTATTAAACGTCATAATCAAAGCCGCGGACCTATGGGTCACGGATCTCACTATCATAGAAGACCAGGTTCAATGGGAACTATGAGACCAATGCGTGTTTTTAAAGGTAAGAAATTACCAGGTCATATGGGTACATTAACTGTAACAATTCAAAATCTTGAAGTTGTTGCAACTGATTTAGAAAATGGAATTATCTTAATTAAAGGTAATGTTCCAGGAGCTAAAAAATCATTAGTTGTTATTAGAACAGCTGTTAAAAATCCAGAAAAAGTTAATGAAAGAGAAGAATTAATTTCTTACACTACTTCAGAACCTGAAATCACTACTGAAAACACTGCAGAGGAAACAGAAGCTGTTGAAGCTACTGAAACTACTGAAGTTACAGAATAATTAAGTAGGAGGAATAAATATGAAAAAACAACAAGTTTTAAATATTAAAGGTGAAAAAGTAGGAGATTTAACTTTAAATGAATTAGTTTGGGGAATTGAACCAAACGATGCTGTATTATATGACGCAATCACATTAGCACGCAATAATCAAAGACAAGGTACTGCTGATACTAAAACACGTAGTGAAGTAAGTGGTGGTGGTATTAAGCCATGGAAACAAAAAGGAACAGGACGCGCTCGTCAAGGTAGTATCCGTTCTCCACATTGGCCAGGTGGTGGTGTAGTATTTGGACCACATCCAAGAAGCTATGCTAAAAAAATGAATAGAAAAGAAAGAAGATTAGCTTTAAAATCTGCTTTATCTTATAAAGTAATTGAAAGTGAAATGATAATTGTTGATGCATTTAACATGGAAACTTCAAAAACAAAAGATGCTAAAGAAATCTTAAACAATTTAAAAGTTACTAAGAAAGTATTATTAGTTGTAGATGAATTAAACGATAATGTTATCTTAGCAACAAGAAATTTAAATAATGTAGTATTAGTTGAAGCAAGTGAAATCAATACATTTGATGTAATTGCTGCAGATAATATGATTATTACTGAAAAAGCTGTTAAAGCTATTGAGGAGGTGCTTGTTTAATGAATAACTATAGAGATATTATTAAAGCACCAATCATCACTGAAAAAAGTTCTGATTTAATGCAAAATAAGAACACTTATACATTCAGTGTTGATGTAAATGCTAATAAAACTCAAATCAAACAAGCTATAGAAGCAATTTTTAACGTAAAAGTTATGAATGTTAACACAGTAACAGTTCACCCAAGAAAAAAGAGAGTTGGACGTTACGTAGGAAAAACAAATAAAGTAAAGAAAGCAATAGTTAAATTAGAAGAAGGAAGTTCAATTGAACTTTAACAATTGTTAGGAGGATAAATCATGGCAATAAAAACATACAAGCCAATGACTAATGGTACTCGTGGAATGTCAACTTTAGTTAATACTGAAGTTACAAAGACTACTCCAGAAAAATCATTAGTTGTTACAATCAAAAAGAATGGTGGTCGTAATAATCAAGGTAGAATTACAGTAAGACACCGTGGTGGTGGAGAAAAAAGAAAATATCGTATAATTGATTTCAAAAGAAATAAAGACGGTATTGTAGGAACTGTAACTGCTATAGAATACGATCCAAATAGAACTGCTAACATTGCTTTAATAACTTACTTAGATGGTGAAAAGAGATACATCATCGCTCCTAAAGGATTAGAAGTAGGAGCAAAAATTGTAAGTGGTACTAGCTGCGATATCAAAGTTGGTAACTGCTTAGAATTAGGAAATATTCCAGAAGGAACTATGGTTCACAACGTTGAATTAAAAGCTGGTAAAGGTGGCCAAATGGCTCGTACTGCTGGTTCAAGTGTTCAAATCTTAGGACGTGAAGGAAGATACACATTACTACGTTTAACAAGTGGCGAAGTTAGAAAAGTATTAAGTACTTGCAGAGCTACAATTGGTGAAGTAGGAAACGAAGATCACGAATTAGTTAAATTAGGTAAAGCTGGTCGTAAAAGACATATGGGTATTAGACCAACTGTTCGTGGTTCTGCTATGAACCCTAATGACCATCCACATGGTGGTGGTGAAGGTCGTGCGCCTATCGGACGTAAAGGACCTGTTACTCCTTGGGGTAAACCAGCATTAGGTGCTAAAACTCGTAAAAACAAAAAAGCTTCAGACAAATTAATAGTTCGTCGTCGCAAAAAATAGGAAAGGATATGGTTTAAATGGCAAGAAGTTTAAAAAAAGGACCTTTTATCGATGCACATCTTTCTAATAAAGTAGAAAAAGTTGTTGCTTCAGAGAAAAAAGAAGTTATAAAAACATGGTCTCGTCGTTCTACAATTTATCCTAACTTTATAGGACTTACATTCGCTGTACATAATGGAAAAGAATTTATTCCAGTATATGTAACAGAAGATATGGTTGGACATAAATTAGGTGAATTTGTTCCAACACGTAAGTTCGGTGGACACGGCGCAGATAAAGCAAAAAAATAAGTTAGTTACCAGAAGGGAGGACTAAAATGGAAGCAAAAGCGATTGCAAAAACTGTAAGAATTGCACCTCGTAAAGCTCGTTTAGTTATAGATTTAATTCGTAACAAGAGTGTTATTGAAGCAGATAGAATTTTGTCAAATCTAAATAAAGAAGCTGCTAGATTAAGCAAGAAAGTATTAACTTCAGCTGTAGCTAACGCAGAACATAATTTAGGATTAGACAAAAACAATTTATATGTTAAAGAAGCATATATAAATGAAGGTCAAACAATGAAAAGAGCTAGAATGGGTTCTCGTGGACACGTAGATCCTATTAAGAAAAGAACTAGCCATATTACAATTGTTGTAAGTGAAAAAAATTAAGCAAAGGAGGTAAACTGATGGGTCAAAAAGTTAGTCCAGTCGGACTTAGAATGGGAATTAATAAAACTTGGGAATCTAAATGGTATGCAGGAAATAATGATTTTGCTAAGTATTTAAACAATGATGTTCAAATTCGTAGATTCTTAGAGAAAAAATTAAAAGACGCAGCAGTTTCAAATATTCTTATTGAAAGAAACGCTGAAAAAACCAATGTAATAATTAATACTGCTAAACCAGGTGTTATTATTGGACACAGCGGAGATGAAATTGAAAAATTAACTAAAGAATTAAACAAATTAGTAAAAGAAAATATTCAAATTTCTATTATGGAAGTTAAAAACCCTGATATAAATGCTGCTTTAGTAGCAGAAAATATCGCACATCAAATTGAAAATAGAGTTTCATTTAGAGTAGCTCAAAAGAAAGCTATTAGAAATGCTATGAAAGCTGGAGCAAAGGGAATTAAAACATCTGTATCAGGACGTTTAGGTGGAGCTGATATGGCAAGAACTGAAGGTTATACAGAAGGTAATACCCCACTTCATACATTAAGAGCTGACATTGATTATGCTCATAAAGAAGCTAATACAACATATGGTAAAATTGGTGTAAAAGTATGGATTTATAAAGGTGTAATTCTTCCTGAAAAGAAAAATAAGGGAGGTAATAGCGATGGCAGTAATTCCAAAAAGAACTAAATACCGTCGTCCACACCGTTTACATTATGATGGAGTATCAAGAGGTAATACAGAATTACATTTTGGTGAATACGGATTAATGGCAATGGAAGGCGATTGGATTACACAAAATCAAATAGAATCTGCTCGTGTTGCTATGACTCGTTATATGAAACGTGGAGGAAAAGTATGGATTAATATTTTCCCACACTTATCATTAACTAAAGTACCATTAGAAACTCGTATGGGTAAAGGTAAAGGTCAACCAGAAAAATGGGTTGCAGTAGTAAAATCAGGAAAAATTATGTTTGAAATTGGAGGCGTTGATGAAGCAACTGCTCGTGAAGCATTACGTTTAGCAATGCATAAATTACCAATCAAATGTAAATTTGTAAAAAAAGAAAGTGGTGAAGCTTGTGAATAATAAAGAAATTAGAGATTTAACAAACGAAGAAATCACCAAAAAAATTGAAGAATATAAAGAAGAATTATTTAATTTACGTTTTAGTCAAGCTACAGGAACTTTAGAAAAACCTGCTCGTATTAAAGAGTTAAGAAAACTAGTTGCTCGTATGAAAACAATATTACGTGAAAGAGAATTAAATAACTAGGAGGAAAACTATGGAAAGAAAACAAGAATTAGTAGGTAAAGTTGTAAGTTCAACAAATGATAAAACTATCACAGTTTTAGTTGAAACTTATAAAAAAGATAGTTTATATGGTAAACGTATTAAATATTCTAAAAAATATGCTGCACATGACGAAAAAAATATCGCTGCTGTAGGCGATACAGTTCGTATTGTAGAAACAAGACCATTATCAAAATCTAAACATTTTCGTTTAGTAGAAGTTATAGAGAAAGCAATTATATTATAATTGCAAGCTGATAAGGAGGATTAATATATGATTCAACAAGAAAGCCGTTTAAAGGTAGCAGACAATTCAGGTGCTCGTGAACTTTCAGTTATTAGAGTACTTGGTGGATCTAAAGTAAAAACTGGTAATATTGGTGATATAGTTGTTGGAACTATTAAGAAAGCAACTCCTAATGGTACAGTAGGTAAAGGTAAAGTTGTTAAAGCTGTAATAGTAAGAACAAAATTTGGTCTAAGAAGAGAAGATGGATCTTATATTAAGTTTGATGATAATGCTTGCGTTATTATTAAAGATGATAAGAGTCCTGTTGGAACTCGTGTATTTGGACCAATCGCACGTGAATTACGTGAAAAAGATTTTATGAAAATTATATCACTTGCTAAAGAAGTGTTATAGTTGGGAGGTAAATTTATGAACTTTAAAACAGGAGATAAAGTAGTAGTTATTGCTGGTAAAGAAAAAGGAAAATCAGGAAAAATTACTAAAGTACTTCGTAGCGAAAATAAAATCGTTATTGAAGGAGTTAACGTTGCTAAGAAACACGTTAAAGGAAACGGACAAACTGCTGGTAGTATCGTAGAAATGGAAGCCCCAATTAACGCTTCTAATGCGATGATAGCAGATCCAAAAACTGGTAAGCCAACAAGAATTGGTATTACTGTAGATAAAAACGGTAAGAAAGTTAGAGTTGCAAAAAAATCTAACTCTAATATCGATTAATTGGAAGGAGGGTAATTATGAACCGCCTAAAAGAAAAATATAATAATGAAATTGTACCAAGTTTAAGAGAAAAATATAACTACGCTAGTGTTATGGAAGTACCAAAATTAGATAAAATAGTTGTTAACATGGGTGTTGGTGATGCAACTAGTAATGCAAAATTATTAGAAGCTGCTGTAAATGATTTAGAAATCATTACAGGTCAAAAACCAGTTACAACAAAAGCTAAAAAAGCTATAGCTGGATTCAAAGTTAGAGAAGGCCAAGCTATTGGTTGTAAAGTAACATTACGTGGTGAAAATATGTATAATTTCTTAGATAAATTAATTAGTATCACATTACCTCGTGTAAGAGATTTCCGTGGTATTTCTAATAAGTCTTTTGATGGTAGAGGAAACTATACTTTAGGACTAACTGAACAATTAATTTTCTCAGAAATTGAGTACGATAATGTAGTTAAAGTACGCGGTATGGATATCGTTATGGTAACAACTGCTAAAACAAACGAAGAAGCGTACGATCTTTTAAAAGGCTTTGGTATGCCATTTAAGAAATAATATTTAGGAAAATAGGAGGAATATTATGGCTAAAAAGAGCATGATAGTTAAAGCTAATCGTAAACCTAAATTTAAAGTACGTGAATACACTCGTTGTCAAAGATGTGGAAGACCACATTCTGTACTTAAAAAATATGGAATTTGCCGTATTTGTTTTAGAGAATTAGCTTATAAAGGACAAATACCAGGTGTAACTAAATCAAGCTGGTAATTGAAGGGAGGACAAATTTATGGTAGTAACTGACCCAATCGCAGATATGCTTACAAGAATTCGTAATGCTAATCAAATGCGATATAA
>DAOPJC010000033.1:0-10581 GCA_035399485.1 Bacilli bacterium | reverse complement strand
GATTTTTTATAAATAATTGAATAACTATTTAAATTATCTTTTATTAAATCATAATTAGTATCTAAATATTTATTAATTAATATAATATTCTTATTATATAATTCATAAAAATTCTTTTTATTAAGTTTACCATTTATTAAATGATAACAGAAATAAAATAATATTTTTGTAATCGCTTTATATTTATAACTAGCATCTAAATTATAAATATCTGTATAGTTATATAAATCTTCATATACTTTTATACAATCAATGATTTTTTTATCTACTTTAGAAATTTCTTTACTATTAGTAATACTTTCATCATTAATGTTATAAATATATAATTCATTAATAATTAAAGATACGTTGGATACTTTTCTTAATATATCCATCATTATTCTTAAATCTTCACCATATTTTAACTCATAATTTATGTTATCTAATTTAAGTAATTCTCTTTTCATTAGTTGCATATTCATTCCATTAAAACATATCGTACTATATAAATAATCAAAGATTTCATTATTATTTATTATTTTATCTTCTTTTATTATATCACTAAAATAGTATTTATTATTCCTATATTTTTTATAATCACACTTCACTAAATCTGTTTTGTCTTCAAGTAATCTTTTATACATTATATCTAATGTATTTAATTCTATCCAATCATCACTATCAACAAACATAATATATTTACCATGAGATATATTATATCCATTAAATCTAGCTTTTGTTACCCCTTGATTTTTTTGATCTAATACTATAATTCTTGAATCTTTTTTACTATATTCATTAATAATACTTAAACTATTATCTTTAGATCCATCATTTACTAATATTATCTCAATATTTTTATATGACTGATTAATTATAGAATCTAAACATCTAGAAAGATATTTTTCGGTATTATATACAGGGACAATAATACTAATTAAATCATTCATAAATCCTCCTATAATAATTCTTTTATAGCGTTATATACTCTTTTAGAATTATCTTTATCTCTTATTTCAAAAAATTCTTCTATTCTTTTTTCATATCTTTTTGACAATTTATAATCATTTTTGTAATTAACAATAATATTACTTACTACATCTTCTTCATCTTCTAAAACATTTCCAAATCCATCTCTTTCATATGAGAAATATCCCTCTTGAACATGCTTTTTTCTAAATTCATTCTTATCAAATTGATAATATATTAATGGTTTTTTCATATAAACAAAGTCAAATGATACACTTGAATAATCAGTAATCATTAATGCAGACTCTTTAAATAAATCTTGAATATCTATATTATAATCTACAATTATATTTTTACTTTTTATATCAAATTTGTCAACATATTTTTGCATATTTCTATGTAAATAGAAATATAACTTAATATCATTTTCTTCTAAGAAGTTAATTAATTGTTTATTATTAATTAAAGAATTATATTTTTTAAAATATTCTGTTTGTGTAAAATCAATATTTGTTCTTGATATATATGTTCTCCAAGTTGGCATAAGAAGTATTTGTTTCTTATTAAATTTATTATCAATATCTAAATTATCAAATCTTGGAAATCCTAAATATTTAACTTGATTGTCCTTATAGCCAAAATTATTCTTTACAAATTCATATTCTTTTTTAGCCCCACAAACAAATAATTTATATTTACTATTTTTATAATTTACAAATGATACATTATTCATAGTAATACCATGTTGTAAAAACACTCTTTTATTTCTAAGTAATCCTGACACTTGTAAAAAGTAAAATACTGGTGGATTAGGATTACCATATTTATGAGTACTTGCATTTACAGTTGCTGATAAATAATATAACCAATGTTTAAAACTATAAAAATTAATTACATTCCCTAAATCTTTTATTTTATTATAATCTGAAGCTTTATTATTTATTGCATAATATACATTATCATTAGGATAATTTTTTCTTATGTATTTAAATAAGTGATATCCATTATCTCGAGCTTCATTAGGATCTTCACATATTAAGATTATCTTTTTATTTATTATTCTTAAATATACTCTATAAAATAACGAAATAATAAACATGAATATAAATATAAAAATTGCTAATATATCTTTTAATTTAATATATTTTAAACTATCTATAAATTTCTTTATCATAATAATTCCCCCTTATATTCTTCTTCTAACTGCATTTAAGGCATAAAATATAAAATTATATATACTATATATCAAAGATAATTTTTCTTGATTACGATATAAATCCCACATTTTTTTTACTGCTTCTTTTTTATTAGAAGAATATGTATTCTCACTTCTTCTATAATAAACTAATGTTTCATTAATACCTTTAGCAATAATACCATTTCTTAATATTCTTAACCATAAACCTGTATCTTCACTTTTAATATTAGGAAAATATATTTCTTCCTTAGTAATTTTAGTTAAATCAAACATAACTGTTGAAGTAAAGATTGTTGTATTTTTAAGTAAACCTTTATAGTTTATTTCTTTTGGTACTCTTACTATAGCATTAGTTAAAGATAAATCATAATTAACAAATCTATAACCTGTGAATGAAAAAACACAATCATTTTCTTTCATGAAATTTAATTGTGTTTCTAATTTGTTTGGTAACCAATAATCATCAGCATCTAAGAAGCATACATATCTTCCTACTGATTCTTTTATACCAACATTTCTAGCATTAGAAACCCCTTTATTCTTTTCTAGTCTTATTAGTTTTATTTGATCATTTGTATATTTTTCTATTACATTTGCACTGTTATCCTTTGAACAATCATCTACTAAAATTAACTCGTAATTATTAATAGTTTGATTTTTTACTGATTCAATGGTTTTTTCTATAAACTTCCCTGCATTATATACTGGTACTACAATACTAATTAAATTATTGTTCATTATTTAACACCGAATTCTTTCTATAGTTTAATAATTGATTTTTAATAACCATATCAGTAATGTTTATAGGTGTACCAGTTTTTGGAAGTTGTTGTTGTTCTTTTAATTCTTCTAATTCTCTTTTAATAGCTAATTTTGAAGAAACTGAACCATTTTTTGTAATAACAGCTTTAATTGTTTTAAAGAATACTTTAATATCCATTAATAATGATAAATTTTCTACATATTCTACATCAAAGTTTATTTTTTCTTTAATAGATATGTTATTTCTACCACTACATTGAGCAAGACCTGTTAAACCTGGTCTAACATTAAGTCTTTTCATTTGTTGTTTAGTAAAATACATACTGTAATCTACTATCCATGGTCTTGGTCCAATAAAGCTCATATCACCTTTTAAGATATTAAATAATTGTGGTAATTCATCTAAACTTGTATCTTTCATAAATTGGCCAAAAGGTGTTATTGCATCTTCTTTTTTAAAATCATGTACGTCATTATTTACTGACATACTTCTGAATTTAAAAATTTTAAATACTTTATTATTTTCACCACTACGTTTTTGAACGAATATTGCAGGACCACCATCCATTCTAATTATAATAGCTAACACTGCCATAATAGGTAATGTAATTATAATAAGTATTAATGATAAAATAATATCAAAAAGTCTTTTAAAAATTAATCTATACATAATAAGTTCCCCCTTTTTCTTAAACTATTACATGTCATAATCCTTCAAGTGCATATTATTATAATCATTATTCTTTTTTTGTCAAATCGAGAAATGTCGAAAAAAAAGATAACAATCATATTATCTTTTAGTTCCACCAAATCTATTCATATTAGATTCAAATAATTCACTTAATCCTGCACTTATTCTTTCATCTTTAATATCAGTTATTCTTTCATATATTGTAGATGTTGGAATATTAAATCTAGCTGAAGCTTCTTCAATTGTCATACATTCTTCAATCATAGTTTCAGCTACTTCCATCATTTCAAAGTCAGTATATTTAGGTTCTCTTTTACCATTCATGGCACCAACTAATCTACCAATTGATATTAAATCGCCTTGTACCATTTTAACATTATTATATACTTGTTCATCTAACATCTTCAAATCATTATTAATATATTTTTTAATTGAAGATGGCGACATATTAAAATATTTAGCAGTTTGCTCTATAGTAGCAATATTTTCAATAATATATTTAGCCACTTCTAAAACTTTTTTTGCTTTTTCACTTGTTATTTTATGTTCTTCCATGTTATTCGCCTTCGTCCATTGATAATACTGATAAGAATGCCTCTTGTGGTATTTCTACACTACCTACTACTTTCATTCTTTTCTTTCCCTCTTTTTGTTTCTCTAATAATTTTCTTTTTCTTGTAATATCTCCACCATAACATTTTGCTAAAACATCTTTTCTTACGGCTTTAATTGTTTCACGAGCTATTACTTTTGATCCAATACTTGCTTGTACTGGTACTTCAAATTGTTGTCTTGGCAATAATTTTCTTAAATTTTCTACTATTGCTTTACCACGGTAATATGCAAAATCTTTATGAACAATAATACTTAATGCATCTACAGCTTCTCCATTAAGTAAAATATCCATTTTTACTAAATCACTTTTCTTATAACCTATAAATTCATAATCAAAAGACGCATATCCTTTAGTATAACTTTTTAATTTATCAAAAAAATCATATACTATTTCAGATAATGGAATTTCATAATGAATATTAACTCTCTTTTCATCTAAGTATTCCATTGATATATAATTACCACGTTTATTTTGACATAATTCCATAATAGAACCAATATATGTACTAGGCACAAAGATATTTGTTCTTATATATGGTTCTTCAATATAATCAATTCTTTGTCGATCTGGTAATTTTACTGGGCTATCTACTACTTCTACACTGCCATCAGTTAATGTAACATTATATACAACTGATGGTGAAGTCGCTATTATATCTATATTAAATTCTCTTTCAATTCTTTCTTCAATAATTTCCATATGTAATAATCCTAAGAATCCACATCTAAAACCAAATCCTAATGCTTGACTTGTTTCTGGTTGAAATTCTAAAGCTGCATCATTAAGTTTTAATTTTTCTAATGCTTCTCTTAAATCTGGAAATTTACTTGATTCAAGTGGATATAATCCACAAAAAACCATAGGTTTCATTGGCTTATATCCTGGTAATGGTTTATCAGTAGGATTATCATATAGAGTAATTGTGTCACCAACTTTAACATCATCGATATTCTTAATATTGGCAATTATAACTCCTACTTCACCAGTTACTAATTCTTTTTTTAATATTTCTTTTGGACTATGAACAGCAAGCCCTGTGACATCATAATGTGTTTTTGTTGCCATCATCATTATTTCGTCGCCAACTTTTAACTTACCATTTACTATTCTTACTAATGCTACTATTCCACGATATGGATCATAAAAACTATCAAATATTAAAGCTTCTAATTTTTTATTATTATCACCTGTTGGAGCAGGTACTTTTTCAATTATTGTTTCAACTAACTCTTTAATACCTATTCCATTTTTAGCACTTGTTAAAACTATATCCTCGCGATCAAAACCAATGCTTTCTAACTCTTTAATTACTTTTTCTGGATCAGCATTTGGTAAATCAATTTTATTTATTACAGGAATTATTGTTAAATTATGATCTAAAGCTAAATAAAGATTTGCTAATGTTTGAGCTTCTATTCCTTGAGCAGCATCTACAACTAATATTGCCCCTTCACAAGCTGCTAGACTACGACTTACTTCATATGTAAAATCGACATGTCCTGGAGTATCAATTAAATGTAATATGTAATCTTCATTTTTATAATTATAATGCAATTGAACTGTATTTAATTTAATTGTAATACCACGTTCACGTTCTATATCCATATTATCTAACATTTGATCTTGCTTTTCACGTTCAGTTACAGCACCTGTAACTTCAAGTATTCTATCTGCAATTGTACTCTTACCATGATCAATATGTGCGATAATAGAAAAGTTCCTAATATTTGATTGTTTCATAAACATCACCTGTTTAATATTATATCAAAAAAACATAGTAAATTCTACTATGTTATTTCAATAAACTCTTTTGAATATCAATTACTGGTCTTATTCCAGAACCTACATCATTAATGTTTGAAGATATTAGACGACCATCAAAATATACACGCCATGCTCTATTCTTTGCTGAACTATTTGCTGTATTAGTCCAATAGCCATATGTCGCATCACTTGTATTATTTAATGCACCATATTCACTAGCATTTTGGCTTGTTCTATCATATAAATATCCATATGTACATTTATTTATATTTCCCTTGTAACAACTCTTAGCTGGTTTTTCTTTTCCAGATTCAAAGAAATAACTTTGAGTCTTATTTTCTTTAAAACTATATATTTGAGCTACATCTGCTATTTCACTAGCATCTACTAATCTAGGTACTGCAGTCCATTCTTTAGTTAAACTATATAATTTATTTCTTAATGTAATAGGTCCAGATTCATTACCATTATTTTCATAATCCGTACCACCAGTACTTAAATAATCACTTTTAATAACCCATTTAAAATTTGCTAAAATATTATGATCTAATAATAAAGTTACTGTATTATTTCTTTCTTGATCATTTATAGCATACCATTTTAAACAGCCTTCAATATTATTCTTTTCATCATAGTTGTTACATACTTTATTTTCAGTTGGATTAAAATATATAACTGTTCCATTTTCATATAAATTATTTTCTACTATTTCAGCATCTTGTTTTTCTTTTTTAATAATATTATACTCACCATATAATACTGATAATGTTACTTCACATTCATTAGAAACTTCAATAACACCATCTGCTGGTAATACATCTTTTATTAATGATTCATCAATATCATTAATTTTAACTTTTACTGAATTAGTTTCTAAATTTGGAAGTGCACCATCTTTAATAACATATTTTGCTACCTTATCAGTACTCTTTTTATTACAATTATCTGTAATAATCTTTACTAATTCTTTAGTATTATCTAATGCTTTATTTTTTTCTTTTTTTATTTTACCATTAATAGTCAATGGAATAATAATTACTGATGCAATTATTATTAATAATAAAGCTGAAATACATATTAATATTATTTTATTTTTTTTATTCATTTTTACCACCTAAATTAATTATATCAAATAAAAAAAAGAAAACAACTATTAATTAAAATAATAATTGTTTTCTTTTTCATAATCAAGTGTGGTCTTATCTCCATGACCAGGATATATAATAACATTTTCATATTGTTTAATTTTATCTATACTATTCTTCATATCAACATTATTTCCGCCTAAATCTGTTCTTCCAATTGATTCTTTAAAGATAAAATCACCAACAAACATAATTTTTTCTTCTTTAAAATAAATTGTTAATGAATCATCTGTATGTCCCTTAGTATATATAACATTAAATTTAAAACCATCTATATTATATTCTTTTTCTTCTAGATTATTTACATCATATACTTTAGTATCATAATATTCTAATAAATCATTTAAAGCACCAACATGATCAAAATGATGATGTGTAACAATTATTCCTATTAATTCATTATCACCTATTTTTTTAATAATCTGCTTATATTTATCGGCTGGATCAATAATTAAAACTTTGTTGTCTTTTTTTAGGACATAACAATTAGTTTGATATGGTCCTAATTTTAATACTTCTATATTCATTATAATCTATTAATATTTCTTAAAGCTTGCAAATGATTTTTAGTATCTTGTAATTGCATATCATTAGTTTTAATTACTTTTGGTTGTTCTTCTACTTTTGGTTCTGGATTACTTCTATTAAGAGCGGACATATTATCCCTAACCTCATCTAGACTCATCCTTCCACCATCATTATTGTGCATAATTGGTTTAGAAGCTATTTTAGTATTATCATTATTAATAAATGGATTTTTTGTAAAATTGAAATTATTCATTGTTTCCCTCCAACACTTTTTTAACAGGTCCATATGTTTTACGATATCCATCTATTAAACCATATTTGTTTATGGCTTCTAAATGCATTTTAGTAGGATATCCTTTATGTTTTTTAAATCCATATTCTGGATATTTTAAATCTATTTCGTACATCATTCTATCACGAGTTACTTTAGCAAGTACTGAAGCAGCCGCTATTGTAATACTTTTAGCATCACCTTTTATTATTGGTAATACTTCAATATCTAAATCGATTGGCATCGCATCAGTTAATAAATAATCTACATCTATTTTTTCTTTTACTTGTTTATAGGCAATTACCATTGCTTCTCTTGATGCAGCATAAATATTAATTTCATCTATTCTATTATTATCAACTATACCTATTCCATAGGCAATAGCATTTTCTTTAATATAATCAAAATAAATATCTCGTTTTTTTTCAGTAAGTTGTTTTGAATCAGTTAATCCTTCTAATTTAAAATCATTAGGCAAAACACAACAAGCCGCTACTACTGGTCCATATAATGGTCCTCTACCTGCTTCATCACAACCTCCAATATATTTATATCCTTTTTTATGTAAATTATTCTCATACTCATATAAATTATAATTAGTTTTCATTATTTCTCCAATATATCTCTTGCAGCAATTAAACCTGTTGCGGCTGCAGTAACAATATTACCTGCTTTACCTGAACCATCACCAACAAAATATATATTATGATTTTCTAATTTCATTTTATTATTAGTTGTTATTTCATTACTAAAGAATTTTATTTCTGGTCCATATAATAAAGTTTCACCGTTATTAACACCTGGGATTATTTTATCTAATGTTTCTAATCCCTCAATAATATTTTTAATTATTCTATGTGGTAATACTAAGGCTAGATCTCCTGCCACTACATCTTTTAATGTAGGTTCAATAAAACTTTTCTTAATTCTACCCATATCAGATCTACGGCCCATTCTTAAATCTCTTAATGTTTGAACTATAGGTTTACCTGCTCCTAAAGTATTAGCAATTTTAGCAATGCATTCGCCATACTCACGAGTATTAGTAACTGGCTCTGTTAAATTAACTCTAGATATAAAAGCAAAATTTGAATTATTAGATTTAATATTTTTTAAAGCATGCCCATTTACACAAATATATCCATTATAATTTTCTTTAGCAACAAATCCACCTGGATTAGTACAAAATGTTCTTATTTGATCATTATATGTATCAGTCTTAATAAATATTGTTGGATCATATATTACATCTGTAATTGTTGATAATATTTCTTTTCTTACTTCTACTCTAACACCTATTTCAATACTTTGAGAAGTATATGGAATTTTATATTTATCAGCTAATTCTTGAACCCATTTAGCACCTGTTCTACCTGGAGCTACTATAACATTTTTAGCATTAAATGATCCTTCAGTTTTAAATTTATTATATTTTATTTCATAATCATCAAAGTTATTTTCAATAATATCTGTGACATCAATATTTTCTAATACTTCAACACCTTTATCTTTTAAGTAATTAGTAAAATTCTTAATATATGTTGGTAACATATCACTACCTAGATGTTTTTGTTTAATTATTAATAAATTAGCTCCTACACGTGCTATTTTTTCTTCTAATCTTTTAGCTTCATCCATATTAGTTGGATATACTTTAGAATCCATTTCAAATTTATTAAATATATCTTCTGTATCATCAATTAATTTATAAGCTTCACTAATACTCATATATTTAAATAAATCTGATTTACCTAATTTAGGTATAAAATTTAATTTACCATCAGAAAAAGTACCTGCTCCACCAAAACCAGATAAAATTGCACATGGTGTACAATTCATACATTTTCCATCTTTTTTTACATTCATTGGACAAACTCTATTTTCTGCAAGTTTCCCCTTATCAATTAATAATATTTTTAAATTTTTATTCTTTTCTATTAATTCATAAGCTGAAAATAATCCAGCTGGTCCAGCCCCTATAATAACAACATCATACATACTAATTCTCCTATCATCTCTACATTCATTATAACAAAAAAATAGAGAATAATCTCTATTTTATAACTATATTAACTAATTTTTTAGGTACTACTATTTCTTTTACAATCTCTTTACCTTCAATAAATACTTTTACATTATCTATATTTTTTGCTAAAGATTTCATTTCTTCTTCAGTAGTACTTGTAGATACTTCTATTTTGCCTCTTACTTTTCCATTTACTTGAACTATCATAGTATATTTATCTTCTACTAATTTAGTTTCATCATAAGTTGGCCAAGTAGATGTACTAATTGTATCTGTTTCATTAAATACTTCATGCCATAATTCTTCTGTCATATGTGGACAGATAGGATTTAATAATTTAATAAATTCTTTTGCATATTTAGCATTAAATGTTTCTTCTTTATATACAGCATTAATGAATATCATCATTTGAGATATTGCAGTATTAAAGTTTAAACTTTCATAATCTTCTGTTACTTTCTTAACAGTTTGATTATATATTTTATCTAAATTACTGTTTGCTTTATCAGATATTCTATTTTCTTCAGTATAAAGTCTCCAAATACGATCTAAGAATTTTTTAGATCCTACTACAGCTTCATTACTCCATGGTTTATCAGCTTCAAGTGGTCCCATAAACATTTCATAAAGTC